>JAADCU010000040.1 GCA_013154355.1 Thermoproteota archaeon
GACGAAGAAGAATGTACGACCGTCTTCATCGACGTCGGTTCCGAGGATGCCTTTCTTAGCTAATGCTCTGAGCCTCTTATAGGCTGCAGAGTAGCTAAGACCGCAACATTCGCAAACATCCTTGACGTAAAAAATTTCCTGTGTCATAATAATACCTCCCGTTGGTTTAATTAGTTGTATTATAATCCTGACCTAGATATTGGTCAAGGATTATCCAAATTAAAGTTTGGCTAAATAATAGGGCTCAGCCAGAGCCCTATTAGCTATGTGCTTCAAGATACTTCTTAATTCGTATCTTGAGCATTATTAGATGGCATTTGAACCTATATACTTCCCACCTTATACGCCTCCATATCATAATTCCACCCCCCAAAGAAGTGCTGTATTTTATATATAATATATCTAGCTTTTTGCAGGTGGTCTAAGTCTTAAATACGGCTATTTGCCTCATATCCCCCTTTTCCGCAGAGTTCTTGATATAAGCAATGTCTTTATATAGCTTTAGAGTATAAAGCCCCTTAGAGAGGGAATTTGTGATAATTTAATGATAGTGATTTCTGGTAGTAGGATCTCTATAAGCAACTCATTGAACTAGACTTCGTTAAAGTAACGTAAGCTTTTGATATGATGTGTGGCTTTAATTTTGTCTGAAAATTACTTTGTCTGCTACGGTCTGATTCCTAATGATCCCTGTAAATTTGAAAAATAGTTAAAGCTATCCGGGAATTTCATAGCTCTAACTTTAACCCCGGAATTACGACTTTAACATTATCATACTGATTAAGACAAATTGTTAATTTAGCTTTAACGGAATATAAGACCGACTTTAACTTTGTCATTGAAATGTACGGAAAATCACGGGAAAATGACCTTGCCTGCTACGGGTTGATTCCCACGGGAGTTAAAGCACCCATGTCTTTGCTTTAACGTTTAAATCGAATATATTCTATGTGTTGCTAAACTTTGTTCCTCAATCAACACGCTTAAAAAGATTCGAGGAATAGCATATGCTTAAACTTGAAGCTAGGTGGATTTCGTGTGATAAGACAACTATAGGACCAAATAGTAACGGTCAATTACAAGTCTTACTTGATACAGATTCTCCTATTATTGTCGGTACTAATGGTCTTACTATAGGTCCCTTATCTATTGCCAATTCAATGCTTGCTGGTGGTATCACTGACGATAGACTAGCAAGTAAATATCTATATGCAGATGGTTCTAGGACAGCTACTGGCCCATTATCTATGGGCGGTAATAAGATTATAAATTTAGCTGCTCCTGATTCTGCTACTGATGCTGCTACTAAGGCTTATGTAGATAGCAGGATCGCTGGATTAACTTGGAGGCAACCAGTCCTTGATAGCATTCAATACGTTATTACAACAGCAGGTACTGCTCCTACAGGCACTCCTGCTAATGATGGAGAAAAGTGCATCAACACTGCAGACAATTTATTGTATGTTTGGGATGCTACGAATGCCACTTGGAACTCTGCCCCTCTCAGTGCTGGTGACAGGTATTTGTTTAATGTTGACGGATCTGATACTTCTGGCTCTTCTGGAACCTATACTCACGATAATAATATATATCAGTCTGATGGTACTTCGGTTACTGCAATTGCTCCCGTAGAGCAATGGGCATTGTTCAGAGAATCTGATGATAGTGGCTGGACTTATGATGGCACTTCTCAAGAGTGGATTAAATTTACTGGTCTTGGTGAGATTACTTGCGGTGATGGTCTATATAAGGTAGGCAATACTATTAATGTAGGTGCTGGGGATGGTATAAGTGTAGCTGCTGATACAGTTAGTGTAAATGTCGATGCCTTATGTGGAGCAGGAATAGTAGATGACGGTAGTAATAACTTTACACTTGATCCAAATATAGCAGGAGCAGCACTTAGTATTGATACTACTACTAAGATATTATCTGTAGTAGTTAATGATGGTTTGACTATTGATACTACTCTTGATGCTATAAAGGTAGTAGTTGCTGATATAGCTGGTTTTGGTCTAGAGGATGATGGTTCCAATAATCTACAAATTGCTTCTACAGCTGCAGGAAATGGTCTTATAGGTGGCTCTGGAGCTCCTTTAGCAGTTGGTCAAGGTAATGGTATTGCTGTAGGAACTGATACTGTTGGATTAGGAATATTGAGTGCTAATTGGGTAGCATCAGATGGTGTTAATTTCTATAACATCAAAGGTATTGCTGATCCTATTGATGCTCAAGATGTTGCTACTAAGGCATATGTTGATGCTGGTATAAATGGTATTAACGATAGACAGGTTGTACAGTATACATTAACGAGTACAGATATTACTAATAAGTATGTAGTGTTGCCAAGTACTCCATCTGATCCTACTAGTGTAGTATTGATCATTAGAGGTGCTCCGGGTATGGCATACGGCCTCGATTATCAGATGGATGCATCTTATCCAGATCATCTTACTTGGGATACGTTAGGATTAGATGGTATATTAGTAGCAGGTGACGTATTAACTGTCATCTATAGTACATAATATCAATAGCGTTAGGAGTTATGAGTTATGAGTGGAAATAGTACAATAACAATTAATTTACATTTGCCTCAAATTATTAACCAAATCGCAACATCCCTCCATACTACTGCTAAGCATCTTGTCACTACATTCGTACCATGGGCATTTTGGAACGGATTTGGTGATGTAATAGCAGGTCTGGCTCTTATTGGAATAGCAGTATGTATATGCAGGGTAATGGTATCCATAATAGAAAAAGATAATGATGATTCCCTTCTTGCTTTTGTTGTATTATGTTTAGGATTTATTTTAGGTATAATTGGAGCAATTGTAATTAAACATGGTTTTGTAGGAATGGTAGCTCCTAAGGCTGTAGCAATTGAACATATAATCAATATGATAACTGGGAGTTAGAGATATGGCTCTTGAAGACTCTCAAGCATATCAATCTTATATGCAATCAAAAGCAACAGCCCAGGAAGTTAAGCAATATAGTGATTACTATTGTCAAGTAACTGTTAAGGAATTGTTAGAGAGGTTACTTGACGGAATGGATAGTGCATGGGAACTAATTAAGACAGCAGCTCTTACAGCATATCATATGCTCCTTAATATTCAGCAATGTGTTCATAAACAAGTAATTGATCCTGATAAAGTTAATGAACTCTATGAAAAGATGATGAAGAAAGTTCATGATATGCTTAATAACAACAAGGGCTATAATAGAGTCAATGAAGCATTGAATAGTTCCCTTGACAAATTTAAAGCTGGTGAGGATGGATGTGATGATATTTCTAAGGCCTATGAAGAGCTAAAGAAAATGCTTCATGCTATCCAATCCTTTATAGATGATGTTCTTAATAAATTAGAATCTCTATTTGAAACAATTAGTCAAGTACTTCAAGAAATTGCTAGTGTAATAAATTGTATTGCTGGTAGTGTAATTAATAGCGATACTCTTAATACTCTTAGTATGATTGATCCAGGTAAAGCATCCCTTATAAGTAAAGTTATGAAATATAAAGATGCTGCTTCAAATAAAGCTGATGCCTTCTATCAAGCATCTCAAGAAGTGGATCAATATACAGGAGCTACTGTCCAAATGCAAGATATGATAGATACAATGACTACGTTGGAAATATAACATGAGTGCTCTTAGTCGTGTTGGTGATATTGGTGTAGGTGTATGTGTATGCCATGACCATCCTAAACATATGATAGGACTAATTGCTACTGGTGTAACTAGTGTAAGTACTTGTTACAGTATGCAATCAGCAATAGGTGATATAGTTCTTGGTGCATGTGGACATCCTGGCATAATAGTTTCTTGCTTAACTAATAGTAGTGTAGAAGGCAGAGGGATGGCACATATTGGATCCGTCTTTGTAGGATGCTTTAATGGTATAGTAACTACAGGGTGCGGATCAACATCGGGAGGTAGATAGGTGGTTGTTAACGATTTAGGGTTTGCAGCTTATTTATTATCAATAAAACAATGTGAATTAAAGAATACTCCAGAAATTGATCCTAGTGGTAAATTTATGATTGATATTGATATTGATGAAAAGACCTTGCAGAAGTATGAATGGAGTTACTTATCGAGCGACTTTAAGAAATTTGACAATACTCTCAAGTTCTTAAAGAGAGCATTGAAAAGGACATAACATGAACAGACGTGATTATACAGCACCAACTACTGATTATAGTAGATTTATATCATTACTAGATACTCCATCCACGTATGAAAATGGTAAGCTATTCATATTTGATAGTAAGGGTAGGAGAGTAATTGCTGTAGATCTAGTTGATGTTCCTTCTTTAGTAGATGGTGTAACTGCAGCTCTATCAAAGATAGTAGGCAATACTGATACTATATCTCTTAAGGTAGATACGACAAATAGAATAGTACTAGCCTATCTTAATGATGATGCGGTTGCTCCTATAAATATCAAAACAAACAACAATCCTAAAGAAAATAACGTTCTAGTATTTACTAATGGATCATTTGAATGGAGACATTCTGCTGATATTGTCGATATAGAAGCTCAAGTATCAATTACTCAATTTCAACCAGTAACAGATTCAGGTTATATAGCTAAAGCAGAATTGCCTATAACAAATAAAGCAATAGGATTAGCTATAAATGATGCTTTAGCTAGGACATATGTGAGAGTACAAACAGGAAGTATATTATCCAATCCTCTTTGGGCATGGGATACTGGAGCTAGTATATATTTACAAACAGATGGAACATTATCCCAAACACCACCTACAAGTGGCTTTATACAAGTCATTGGTAATGCAGTAAATCCTACATCAATATTATTAGTACAAAACCCTATTATAGTATTATAATCGGAGGCAATAATGGCACTTAGAAAACCCTTGGTTCTAGTTGATGGAATCTTATCACAACTACCAGCAGGCGATACGTTAGATGCAACTATTACTGATGAAGCTGTCATCAGTATGACTAATGGGTCTGCTGCAACTACATTCTTAACAGGGCAACCTGTATATATCTCTGGAGCAGATTTAGTAAATTTAGGTATAGCTAATTCTCTAGCCACATCAGAAATCATAGGTCTTTGTTATCAAGATATTCCTCCAGGTATATCTGGTAACATATTGGCTAGAGGTTATTTGACGTTATCTGATTGGACTAATATTATAGGCACAGCAGCTCTTGTTCCTGGTACAGTATATTATCTTGATCCCGATACTGCAGGAATGCTTACATCTACACCTCCAGTCAAATCAAAATATTATCTAGTTCGAATAGGGAGAGCATTAAATACTACAACTCTAGAAGTAGTACCAAGAGCACCAATAGCATTATAATGAGAGGGATCTTATGGCTGATAGAAAGCCGTTAGTACTACTAGACAATGGGATTTTAGGTCAGATCCCTGATACTGATGTTTTATATTGTAAGACATATGCAACTGAGATAGTTGGTCTTGATTCAGTAACTAAAGAAATAATAGGTCTCAATTGTGTTCAAGATAGTGCAACTATACATTGGACGTTTGATAATGATACTCAGCAACTTAGTGCTCATGTAATTGATGGATCAATAACAAATGCACATATAGCTGATGATGCTGCTATTGCTTGGTCTAAGATAGATAAGACTGGATCAAGTCTAGCAGATATTCCTACTAGACGTCATAATGATTTGCAGAGTATTCAAGGTGGTAGTGTAGATTCATATTATCACTTAACCCAATCAGAGCATGATACTCTAACTGAAGGCAATGATGCTACAGACTTACATAACCATAATACGATTTATTATACTAAGGCTCAGTTAGGAACTAGTGGACAAGCCATAGTTGATTGGGATAATATAATTAATACTCCTGCTACATATCCGCCTTCTCCACATACACATACTGCTAGTGATATAACTGATCTAACATCAGCAGTTCATAATATAGTAGGATCATTTGTTGCTGATAGTAATTCTGTTAAATGGGATTATGATACAGATGGTCAATTACTATATGCAAATGTAGCTGTAACTGATTCTGATACTATTGCATTAAGTATTAACACTGACGGAATTGTAGCATCATTAGTATCAGGTAGCATTACTAATGATCATATTGCTGACGCAGCTAATATTGCTTGGTCTAAGATAGATAAAACAGGTAGTAAATTATCTGATATAAGTGATGTTGTTATAAATGGTATAGTTGCTGGTAATGGTCTAATATATAATGGAACAGATTTTGTTCCAGCACAACTAACAACTAATGAAGAATTTGAGAATCATAGAACTGCTCCTGTTATAGATCATCCTGACCAGTCAGTAACATTATCAAAACTAGCACTTAATATTGATGCTAGTGGTATAGGTTTTATTGCTGACAAAGTAGATGGAGCTGATCTTAATGATTCCGGTACAAGCCAAACCGATCTATGGTCAGCATCGAAGATAATTAGTTATGTACATGATCAAGTCTCTACCAAGATAACATGGCTCGATCCAGTTATCGATATTCTATGTACACCTCCTGCTTCTCCTAATGATGGAGATAGGTATATTATTTGCGGCACTGATCCTACTGGAGATTGGGCAAATTATGAAAATGCTATAGCTACATATGATTCTACTACTGAATCATGGCAATTAGATAATCCATTACCAGATGATGTTGTATATGTAGAGAATCAAGACAAGATATATGGCTTTGATGGATCAGAGTGGAAGGTAAGATTTAGCGCTATAAATGATCACGAACAATTAAAGGATCTGTTAGGTGGAGCTCCTAACGAGCATTATCATGTTACTAGTAATGAACATAATCTGTTAGTGAAAGGACTTGATGCTTCAAGTCTACACAACCACAACACTATCTACTATACCAAGACTGATCTTGTTACAGTTGGTGCAGCATCTGTTGATTGGAATAATATTATCAATACTCCAACAGAATATCCACCAGCTCCACACACACATACTGCTAGTGATATAACCGACTTTGATTCTGCAACTAAAAATGTAATTGATAATTATATTGTCGATAGCGATACTATACAATGGACCGATCTTACTGATGGAACTAGAACTGCTAGTATAGTTCCTAATAGTATAGATTGGTCATCGTTAGCATTCGAGAAAGTTACTTGGAATCATATTGATACTACAGGGAGTAAATTAGATGATATTGATGATGTAGCAGCTCCTACTAATAACAATCAAATACTGGTAAGAACTAATAATGAGTGGGTACCGACTAATGTTAAGGCTCCTGTAGAATTTGTACCATATCAGGTACTTAGTGCAGGGCCTAAGCTGATAGCATCAACAACATATCCAATACCAATATTGTTAAATGGTTTCGATTACAAAGGCACTCCGACGGATAAAGAGCAAAATAACATCAATCAGATATTTAACATTACGTCTCCACTTACTCTTACCACTATTGATCAAGGTAGGCTGTTGGATTCTTCTTGGTATAGTATGTTTATGGTGCTGGATCCTACCACTAATAGTTTGGTGGGATGTCTCTCATTAATGTTTAGAGTCAATACTGTTACCTTTAATACAACATCAGGAACATCTACTATAGTCTTAGCCAAACAATCTGATCCTACTAGTATTCTAACAACTACTACTATAGGATGGGATGTTGATAATTATAGTTCTGTTAATGGTACTATGTTGGCCTTAACAGGATCATTAGAAGGACAAACATTTACCATCCTTAGCAATACTACACAAGGACAAGCTGCTATTGAAGTAGAAGGTGATTTATCTAGTTTACAGCAAGGAGATTGGATCCAATTATCACCACAACTCTATGACAAGTATAGATATATAGGCGAAGCATTTTGTGAACAAGCCAATCCTGTTCAATGGAGAACTGGCTATAAACTAAACAGAAATTTGTTTGTATATGATCAAGCCTATCCATTCTTTGCAGGATCAGCTGATTCTATCACAGCAATAGATCTATCATCAATTATACCTCCTACTGCAGTTGCTCTTGAGATGTGTGAATATACTGCATCTAATCTTAACACTACATTCTATCTTGATAGTGGTGGAACTAAGATATGTAAGCAATTGAATATGAGCGGATATTTTATCTTCTATATGAGACAAAGCTGTGATAGGATTCCTATCAATATGAACGAACATAGCCTCTATATTGAGACTACTTACGCTACCTTCTATACAAGAGGATATTGTTATGGCAATTAGGTGTTTATTCGACGCCCATACTGGGTGTTTGAAAGCGTTTAATACTACTAGAGATCCTGCTCCTGATGAAATTGTAGGGGTATGGAATTCACCGGTTCTACCACAATTTGGCATAGTATATGATTTTGTCACTAAGCAAGTAGTTCCAGCTACAGAAGATCAATTCATAAGATGTATAGGAACAATGCCACATGCCGGTATACCTACATTCATTACCGGTGTAGTAGGCAAAGAAAAAAGATTCAGATGTAATCAGTGGGTTAGAGTTGATTATGACATTAGACCTCCTAGTTTCTCTGACCCTGGTGGAGCATTGTTAGTTAAGGAGAGAGGTATTTATGCTCTCTTTGCAGATTGGACAGTAGGTGCAATAGGCTATGCTCCTCATATATGTATGCAACTTAGAATGAATGGAATTCCCGACAGGACCTGGCGTGATTGTAAAATTATATGGAATCCTATCGCTCTTAACATTCACACTATGATTGTCATAACAAAGCCTCCCGTTATAGTAGAGATATGGTTTTGGATGGGTGATAGGCCATGTGATCACCCAGGTCCTTGCGGACGTCCTAATGTTATATTTAAAGATGATCCTAAACACGTTGGTCGTTTACAATGTTTCAAAGTTTGTAGTGATTGGACGGGGTAAGATATGCAATATCTAATTGATACAACTACTAATACTGTCGTTGCAGTATTAGGTGATTTGACTTGTACCTATGAATTGCCACCTAACTATATTATCAGGTCTGGTGATTATGGTACTGAATATGACAAACTATATTATGATCCTAAGACAGATTCCATAAAGGAATATACACCAGAACAATATCTAGAACAAGTTAAGGAAACGAAACTTGCTCAGCTCAGAGCTCAGATACAATCAGAATTTCCTGATGTAAATGATATGATGGCAGACTTAGTAAAGGCCCTTAAACTTATCATCCAGTATTGTCTAGCACCAGATGATAATACAAGGAATTCTGTAGCTGACTTCTTAAAGATAACACTCAAAGAACTAAACCTACTATATCCAGATGATTATGCTAGACATTGTGTAGCTAGATACATTTCATTATTAGTATCAAAACTTCCTGAATACTACAAGGCTAAGGAAGAAGTAGAGAAGGCTCAAACAGTACAGGAAGTAGAAGCAATAACCTTAGACTAGGAGTTGCTCTTGAGTGTATATGGGTCGTTATCAGAATATGTTCTTGCCAATTATGGGCCTTTAGCTAAGTATAACTTTGTCTTTTGTGATATTAATTACTGTACATATCAGTTCTATTCAAAACATTTTTCGAGACCATCTGCAGGATTATATACACCGTTTGTTTACGTTAGAGTTACTAGCGTTATTGATCAAGAAGTTTGTTTCTTTCCAGAAGCAATATCTACATTCCTAATATTACCAGAGCTCTATGAACCTTCAAATCCATCCCTACCATTACCAACATTCCATTATAGATGTCTAAAGATTGAAGAGATCAATAGCCCACCGCTAATGTGGCTGAATAGATATATAAGTACACTTCCTAATGCTAAAGTACTAGTTCCTTCAGATGACGATGATGAACTTATTAATGTCTGGGAACTAAGTCCTAACGACATTGAAATGTTAGAGCTCTTGATTGATATTAGGAATAATATTTCAAGCTCGTACGTTCCTTCGAATATTGATTTCAATTCGCTATCATTAATATCACAACTGCTCTTTACAGAGATAACTATCTTAACAAACGGATATGATGAAGCATCTGAATATCTTAAACAGGTTGCAAGTTATTGTATCAATTCAAATCTTATACTATACAAACTATATTGGCTAAAGTTAGGAGTTGATTTAGCCAATCTAACATTAGGATCATGACACCTAAAGATTTATTCGTAGCCTTACTTAACTATTATAGGACTGGAGATAGTGGAGATATTGCTGCTCCTATTATTACTAGAGCAGATGCTCAACATTTAGTTGCAGAAAACTACTTTGACAGGAATATTGATCTTAGTAGTTTCGTAGCATATGATTATACCAATGTTAAGAAGTTTCTAATTGATTGGTATGCTGCTGCTAGAACTCTTGTAGATATACATAAGAACATTGCTGATGTTTATTCTAGTGATGATGAGCAACTTAATCTATGGGCAGAATCATTCGGGTTCATATACCCAGAACTAATTCCTGAATCAGCCAAGCCTACGTTTCTACTAGAGCTAGTTAACTTATACAAAATCAAAGGTTCACCTGAGTCATTGTTAAAGCTAGTACAGTTCCTTAACTATACAGATTTCAAAGTATTTGAGTATTGGCTAGTAGCAGATCAGAATGCCTATGACCTTATCTATGATGATGGGTTTAGGTATGATGAGATTCCACCTAGACATTTGCTCTTTATTGGTAAGCTAGTAGGGCGAATGCTAGAACAACATCCAATGGAAATAAAATATGGCTATGATCAGTTCAAAGCAAAAGATGCACATTGGTATCTTACCAAACAAGACATATCGCAAAAGACAGAGGAGCCGATATCGCTTCCATCCCTTACGCCATATTTTGGGCTATTTAATATGCAGTACGTCACTAAGAAATGGCTACCTACTATTGCTTACCTATCAAGACTTATCTATAAAGCATATCAAGACTACAAAGACAACGGCATTAATCCTCAGACGATACTAGTAGATAAATATAATGGTCTTGTATCATTATTAGAACTCCATCTTGCTATGTCATGGTTGTTCTTTGTTAAGATTGGTTATATTGATAAAGTTACAAATACTCT
>JAADCU010000077.1 GCA_013154355.1 Thermoproteota archaeon
TACATAGCGTGGGCAGGATCTGTAGGTCTCTATCTCAGCTATGAGGTTCTTTCCATAGCATGGATGTTGAGTAACTATTCTAGCACCTTTAATAGCAAATATGTCTATCATAGAGAAGTCTCTATGAGACATGTCGGGATCTATCTTGCTTATCTGGAGATCGTTCTTCAGTAGATCATGGATCACTAGGTCGGGATCTCCCGTTATCACTAGATCATAGTATCTTCTAAATGTTGAAGGTTCTACAGCTATCTCACCTCCCTCAGAGATGTATCCAAATCGTGCAACAGGTCCGCATAGTATTTTTAATTTTGATCTAGCTAGACTGCTTATCTTAATGATCTCATCGTACGTTATTGGAGAGTATTTTAGGTATCTTCCTGGCGTGACCGCGCCTGCTATGACTATGATGATGTTCCAGTCTCTCCTCAGAATTGAAAGATCTCTTCTGAGCTCATCTATGGTGATGTATCTTACATATATGGAATTGTCTACGCTCCATATTGCTCCAGCAATGTACCTAGGATAGATATCTATGTAAGGAGGAACTCCAAGTCCGGCTGGCTCATCACTGTACCCATCTATGAGCAATATCTTCACGAGATCCTAATGAGATACGTATGTAAAGTTTATAAGCTCACTGTCTGCAGAACTTTCAGTTCCCCGAAAATCTCCTCACCTGTCAGCGACGGGATTGATCATCATCACAATATATGTACGAAAAGCTTTTTTAAGAAAATGACCCTATCTCCACAACATGGTACTACTTGACGTGCTAGCTAACGCTATGGTAATGATAAAGAATGCAGAGGCTAGAGGACATAAACAGGTAACAATATGGCCAATATCTAAGCTCGTTGGAAACGTTCTAAGAGTAATGCAGAGGTATGGATATATTGGAGAGATAGAGTACATAGATGATGGTAGAGGTGGAAAGTTCATAGTTCATCTCCTAGGAAAGATAAATGATTGTGGAGTCATTAAACCAAGATTCCCAGTAAAGTACAGAGACATAACTAAGTGGGAGGAGAAGTACCTACCATCAAGAGACATAGGAATACTCATAATATCGACGTCGAGAGGAGTAATGAGTCATATAGAGGCTAAACAGAACAAGATTGGAGGAGTACTTCTAGCATACGTTTACTGAGAAAACGTTTCCATACTCTTCTATCTCATCACGACAATTTTAAATACTGTAATATGCTATATGTCTCGCATAGTCATGAGCACGGAGCAGAGACCTGAGACCACTTCAAGCATGGACGTGAAGGAGGTAGCCTCTAAGCTGAGACTACTCCTAAAGATGAAACGTGAATTATCGAGAGAAGAGAGACGACTTCTGAAGTTGAGAATGCTTATGGAGCGTAGAGAGCCTAGATGGATGAGAATGGATGAGTGGAGATTCTGGAAGATAGAGAGACAGGAGAGATGGAGAAGACCAAAGACTCTAGATAACAAGATCAGGCATCAGAGAAAGGGTTATCCACCAATGGTTAAGATAGGTTATAGACAGCCAAAAGCTGTTAGAGGACTTCATCCCTCAGGTTTCGAGCCTGTGAGAGTATTCAGACCAGAGGACCTTGATAAGATAGATCCCTCTAAGCAAGCAATCATAATTGCCTCAACAGTGAGTAGAAGAAAGAGAATGGAAATAATTAGGAAAGCCATGGAGAAGAGAATCAAAGTGATAAACCTAACCTATAGAGATATGATGGAGCTTCTCGGAGCCTCAAACATAGAGGAAGTTAAAAAGCTTCTACAAGAGGTTAGAGGTGAGTAACCATGGTAGATGTTAGAAGACTAGCAGCAGATATTCTTGGTGTAGGAGAATCAAGAGTTAAGATACTTCCAGAAGCATTAGAGAAGCTTGAGGAAGTATCAACAAGAGCAGATGTTAGAAGACTAATAAAGGAGGGGCTCATAATTGCCGAACCAGCAAAAGGAAACAGCAGAGGAAGATGGAGACTAAGACATGAGAAGAAGAGAAAAGGTAGAAGAAGAGGATACGGTAGCAGGAAGGGACCTAAATCTGCTAGAGAAGATCCAAAGAGGGCCTGGATAAACAAGATAAGAACGTTAAGAAGATACTTAAAGTACCTTAAGGACAATGGAATAATAGATGCTAGAACCTGGAGAAAACTGTACAAGATGGCTAAAGGAGGCTACTTTAGAGATCTAGGTCACCTAAAACAGTACTTGATAACTAACAAGATAGTACCACCTGACAAGATAAGATAAGAAGATCGCTGACACGGCTATTTAATTACTCTGCCTCTGCTTCTACAGTCTCCTCTTTCTCTCCTCCTAGTATTGGTGGTAGTGGTATATTATACTTTTTAAACATTCCTTCAAACCTTCTCAGTAATCTATTGTATACTTCTTCAAAATGTTTTGGAAGTTCTTCTGGATCAAGACCGTTCTTAAGGTACTGTGAGAATCTTATCTTGAATAGTTCTTCGTTAGTTTCTTTAAGCATTTTTGCATATTTTGCTATATGTTCACCCTTTATTCTATCCTCGCTTGGAAATACTTCCTCGTTATGAGGTATCTCTAATCCTACGTCTACCGCTCCTTTCAGTACTGCGAATACTCTTGCTCCCTTAACTGGACTATGTAGTCCTATGTCTACTACCGCTTCTCTTATGCCTTTCATCCATGCTTTCAATCCTGCTAATATGCCTGTGAGATATGCTGCTGGAGTGTTCTTCAGTCCACCTTTCCAGCCAAATGCTCTAAGCTGATCGCTAGATGCCCATACGTGAGTTATGTCGCCTAGAGGTGTTGGTGTCACGATCTGAGCTATTATCCTATAGTTTGTTTTTCTGATTACTAGTCTAGGCTTTCCACTCTTTATAAGTTCTCTCCTCTTGTAATAGTTAGTCTTGCCTTCACGTCTTCTCCTGTGCTTTACCTTATATCTTGAGGTTCTTGCCATCGCTAGTCGAGTCTACATGAGGAATCCTATTAATAAGTTATGCTTTCCTAATCTAGAAAACACTTATAAAACTTCACAGGAGTAGGTAATATAGCTGCTCCACTACGGGGGAGAGTCCCTCCCCTGAATGAGTGGAGCAGCCTTGCGGCCGTAGCATACTAATCCGAGAAACGCATTTATATTCTCTCAAGTCTCTCATAACCATGCCAAAGGAGGTGTTCCTAGTGGAAGTATGGAAGAGATATGCTGATCAGGCAGATGAGATACGTGTAAAGAGGTACGACAAGTTCGTAAAGTTGAAAGCAAGGCTGAGAAAATACCTATACGTGATAAAGCTTCCACCAGACTGGGCAAATAGCATACTCGAAGAATACAAGGGCAAGGGAAAGAACATAATAGAGTTCTAAATCAGTCTGACGTGCAGTCATCATACTCAGCATCACGTGGAATCATCACATGAAGATTCTTCTACTACCCTCACTCCATGGAGAACCTGACCTATATCTAAACCTTATTCTGATAGGAGAGTATTTAGAAGCCAGGGGTCATAGAGTAAAGATATTTGATGTAAACTTCTACTATAATGTTGATAGTGGAGACATAAGAGTAGAAGAGCTTGAACATGATATTAAAGAGTATGTAGAATGGGCTGACATCATAGCCTTATCATCTTATAAGATGTTTATTACAAACGATCTACTACTATTTAACATAATTAAGAGAATAAGACCAGATGTTCCAGTCCTCATAGGTGGATGGGGTCCTTCCTGTTTTCCAGAACAGTATCTGAAACTGTTCAAGCCTACAGCAATACTTAGAGGAGTACATGGTCAAACATTGAGAGCATTTTTAAACATACTAGATAACATAGGTAGAGGAGATATATCAAATATTAAAAGTGTAGGAGTTATTGATGAGAAAGGTAGGATCATAATAAACAAGCTTGATATAGTGCCTCAACCCTCAGAGTTTCCTACAATATCTTGGAGAGTAGATAAGTTTGATGTTGATATAGAGAGATATGTTGAGGATGAGGGCATCCTATTTCCTTTTCTATGCTCTCTAGCATCGTGCCCTAAATACTATATTGAACCATGTATATACTGTAGTATAGGAGAACAAATAAGATCGTACGTGTATGAATATGGTGAAGAATGCTTTGAAAAAATAGTGAAACCGAGACTATTATACTTCAATATTGATAGAGTTATAAGAGAGATAAAGAATGCATATAATGTATATACTTCAATAAGAAATGCTAGAAGATTCAGTATAATGATCGTAGATGACTGTATGACTCCTGGAAACTTTAAAAAACTTTTAGAAGCCTTGAGCTCTGAAGGACTTCTTAATGATATATCTATAATAAAGTTTCAAACAAGACCTGAGATGGTTAAACATGTGTTAAATATTGTTAGAAAGTATGAACCTCATGTTGAACATAAGCTGATAATTGATGTAGGTATTGAATATTTTAATGATAATGACTTGAGAAGAAGTCGTAGAGGTTATGATACTAAGATCGTTAATGAATGCTTAAAAAGTTTATCTGAGAGTAATGTTAAGTGGACAATGTATGTCATACTTACGACACCTTGGACAAGTCCTGATGAGCTTGCTGAGAATATTGAGAGCAGTCTGGAATGGTCCTTTCATACATATCTTCTTAGAACTAATCCATTCATATTTGAAGAAGCTACTCCTCTAAGACATATCTTATCTAGAGACGATTTTAAATATGTGACTATAGATAGTGTAGAACTTCCTATTAGACCAAGATTCAAACTTAGTAAGAAGGAGCTTGAAAAATATCTTGAGATTATTGAAAACTATATTCGAGAGATAGATGAATTTAAGAGAGAATTAATTAATAGTGATGGTAGAGGAGATAGAGGAAGCAGACTTGATCTTGTACTGAGAAGTCTGGAAGATCTTCAGGAAAGCTTACTAATACTTAGAGAGGCCGTGATAGAGGATCTTGAGGAGACCTAGTCAGAACCGGTTGTCTTCTTCATCGCTCTGTAACGGGACGCTTTCATCACTTCTTAATTATAGCAGATTGAAGGTATATAACGTTAAACTTTCCGCTTCTCTTAAATAATCCGAAAGTAAATATATGAGATAGTCCTCTAGTATCTGGATGAGAAGCCTCTACTCTGATATATCTAGCAAAGTCAGGATCATCAACTACTTCACCATTTATAGATAATAATGTACATGAATTAATATTAAAACCATACTTAGATAAGACATTTCTCACACAAGAAACGACCTCACTACCATCAATCTCAGAACATACATCACTCATGAGTTCACGCATCACGTTAGAGTGTAGATCTCTAATAAGCGAATCTAAATCTCTCATAGAGACAGCTAACACTGACAAACATTAAAACACATCGCTCCAAGTACAGAGAGAAGAACTATCAAGATCAGGAAAACATAAATACAGAAATAACACTACAATATATAAGGAGAAGAAAGACAAACCACGCACCGTACATACCGTACGTAAACACGCGCACTGTACCGTACGCAGAATAGAAATAAATCAAGACCTCACAAGAGAACACAAGACCTTTCGGTGTGGACCCCAACCAAAAGATGACAAAAATAGACTCTAACTTCTAAACTTGAACATCGAGCACATTCGTATATCGCTAGACTACGCCTAGATTATTAAGAAGTATTCAATATAATGTTATAGATATCAATATTTTCGTGATCCTTTACCTAATGTATATTTTATCAAGTCCACACTAAGGATGAATAATATTTATTATAGATCCATCCGTCACAGCGACTATATCAGGTTCACCCTCTTATATCTACTATATTTTACGAACTGTCCGATCGGTCAATAACAATATAATGACCCACACTCTAAAGAGCACTAGCTTACAAATACCTAAAACCTTGAAATTTTTAGAAATATTTATTAATAGGTATTAACCAATAATAACTAAAAGCCTCAGAGGCAAGCCACTGCAAAATGAAGATATAAAAGCGAAATATAAGGTCAAGATTTTAGATATACAAGCAGTGAGGATGCCCCGATGACGGGGCCTTAATTAAGTTTCCCGCACTTTCTCACCTAATGTGTATATTCTTTCTAGTAGTCCAAGTCTCTTGTAGTAATACGCACTCTCCGTTTCAAATATGAAGCCAGCTCTAAAACGTGGACTAAATGCTTTAGCAATATTTTCGTATAATTCTATTGCTCCAGGAACATCTTCAAGGTACCCTTAAAACTGCTGGATCCTTCGCAGCTTTTTAATTAATTTTTGAGTATTTCTTTTCCAATTTGTTTCACAAAATCTTCAGGAATCATTATAGTCTCACCTAAAAACTCTACAATTACTCTCATAAGCTCCTCTAGACATTTTTCATTGCCTAGGTAGCAACGTTGTATTATTTAATTGAAAATCATAAAAATATATCAAGAGGTTTAATTAATACTTGATAAGTCAATACAATTGTTACCTCAATCCTAGCTTATTAGTTGAAAGCGATTAAAAAGATAGTAATATCCGAAGATGCGATTATAGTAATATTGAACCCCGAGGGCTCTGCGGCCAAGAGGGCCGCTGTCCTCAGGAGCCCCGCGGGGCTTCACCGAAAAAGTTAGTTAACTAACTTATATCTCTTCCTTAAAAAATCCAAAATCTCCCCAATGGATAAAAGCTGTTTGAGGTACCTTGCAAAGTTGAAACTGTGCACCCTGTATCTCCCAACTAATACCTCGCGCAAGGTATATGCGATAATATCTGAGAGCTGTAGTCCAACGTAGTCTTTAGAGGAACCAACTTTAACATTTATCCCTGCTCTGTTCACGCCTCTACGACAAAGTTTCTCTGTAATCTCTTTTTCTATATTTTCAATCCTATGTCTTATATATGGAGCTTCATCAAAAATTATAGTGTATGCTTGGTATTTAGTATCAAGACTGTCAATCTTCTTTAAAAATTTAGGCAATGATTCAATGCATTTAAATAGCTTAGATAATGCTTAGCATCAGCTTTACTTGGTTTTTCATTAGCTCTCTTATGCGATATTACGCAAAATACAGGAATATTGAAGACATTAACTATATTAATCAATTTTTCAAATATCCTTACTCGTTCTTCCAGAGGAACCTTATTCCAATAGGATTCTCTCTGCACAATCTCTTTAGCATGAAACTCATATAAATTTCTAATATTAAAACGCGATCTCGTATCATGTAATATCTGATTAACCGTTTTAGATACTTCTACTAAGACTCTATAATTTATACACAAAATAGAATGAACGATAATTTCATTCTTCCTTTCCTTAAAGTTACCAGACTCATTGATAAATACTACATAAAGTAGAGACATAAAAAGACTTTCTATTCTCTATCTTTTAATATTTTTAACACTGATCATCATAATCTTAACATTAGTTACATATCACTATTTATAGAATATTCTGTAATATAGGTCCTAACGCATTATTGTGTAGGATTGAGATCTAACTTTAACTTAGAACTAATAGATTGTTAGGCAATATATTTAAGACTTGCAATGCTCTGTACTATTGGCCTAAGAATGAGCTAGTGCTAATATGAGAAGTAAGGGTAGCGGTGTATATTATGCTTATCTAAGAACATTTCTCTTCATGCATCTTCTCTATGTGTTGTGCTATATATATTCCAAATGTTATCAGTAGTATGCCTATTGCTATACAGAATAGTCCAGACATGTATCTAACTAGCATCTCTATATTAAATATTATTCCTACTCCTATACCTATGAAGAGTACTCCAGCCAACACTAGGGATGCTAATATGACTGTGGATCTCACAGTTATCCTGATAGTCTCAGTAGTCTTGAGCTTCAGGATACCTGACATGAACAGTCCCATCAGTACGAATCCTACTCCCATACCGATGAGACATCCTGCACCAGATCTATCAAAGAGCATTCCTATACCCATACCTAGAAACATACATGCTACAAATATGATTCCTCCTAAATGTTTCTGAACTCTATCATTAATGCTCATTTTATTTCTAAATTACTTAGTGACTTATTAAACATGATCCTTGATAATTGTCTATTCTTTATTAAAGAACATTCTTAAACTTCAAGTAACCTACAATGCCTAATATAGCTATCATTGTTAATGGAATTGATAAATAGCTGAACGATAGGACATAGCTGAAACTTGCAATGACTCCACTTAACAGTGTTCCTATTGCTATTCCTATGTACCCAAACATGAACATTAACCCCATAATAGAACCTTTCTTTTCTTGTGGAGATAATATTGAGATCATTGAGAACAAAGTAACAGATATTGGTGAGGATACTAATGCTAAACATGTTAATAAAATAATTATATGAATGAAAGTTCTAACATATGGTAGAGTAATTAATATTACTGCATATCCTATAGCGAATGTAAGCATTAGTAGAGACTTCTCTCTAAGTTTATCAAACACGCGCCCAACTATTGGCTGAGCAATCATGTAAACTAGAGTCTCTATAGTTAATACAGTTCCAATCATTGTACTAGGAAAGTTAAGACTTTTCATATAAAGTACAACTAACATAAGCCAGGAATAGACAACATACCACTCAAGAAGACAACATAAACATAATATCAATACCACAGAATTACTTTTAACGAACCTCATAACATCCCTAAAGGAAGGCTTCAACATCTTCTTACTATTATACTCGATAGTTCTTGTAGGAGTAGTGCAAAATATTATTAGAATCACTAGAATAGATAGTATTAGAATTATGTTATAAAATCCTAGAATATCTATTAAGATTCCAAACAATAAGTATGAGAGGACAGATGCAGCATTAGTAACCATACCCATGAGACCTATCAACTTACCTGTTCTTCCATACCTAGAAGTAACATGAGAGACATATGACCATAATATTGGAGTAATAAAGGCGCCAAATAGACCAAAAATAAGTCTACCAATCAGGATGGTAATGAGATAAGGAATTTCTAGCATAAATATTCCAATAGAAGTTAATAAACAACCAATAACAAGCATTCTAAATCTTCCAACAATATCAGATAGATAACCAGCAAAAAATGCTAAAGGTATTCTAACAAAAGAAGATACTGAAACTACAAGACCTATCATAGCTGTAGAGAAGCCAAGAATCTTTAAGTATAGAGGAATAACAAGTACAAGAGCACTACTAACTAGATAACATATGAATAATGCAGATGCTACAAACATGATAACAATCTTCTCCCATCTAACTAACATAGTACCGTTAAGTACAGTATAAAGCATTTAAGAAATAACGCAAGATTTTTAAGATAAGTCTAAACTTTATCGTAATATATCTCTGATACATCTATAGCATATGTTAAAGCATCTTGCAATATTATGCTCTTTCTTTTAAATTTCTCAAACTCTTCTTCTGTATATAGGAGCAAGTCTACAGAGATGTTATCTGGTAATAGTTCTCTAACGAGTATGTACCTCTCATGTAGTTTAAGTCCTCTAAACCTGTTAGATATAATGATGATATCTAGATCACTATCTTTTAACCAAGTTCCCTTAGCGTAACTTCCGAAGAGTAGGACCTTAACGTTATTTCCTAATCTTTCTCTTAGTTTTCTTACGAAATCCTTAATTATTTCTTTAATATTTTCAGGTATATTATTAATGTTTTTCAAATAACTCACCAACTTTTGATAATACTAGTTCTGCAGTCTTTATAAATCTCTCTGCAGTCTCTCTATCTATAGATTCCCATGGTCTCTCTAGACCTGCGTTTGGGTACCTAGCTATCGTATAGTATGGTGATAGTTCAGCTATTGTTCTTCTAGTCTCGTTATCTAGATCTAGCTCTGCTATTCTGAGAAGTCTAGTTAGATCATGTGTTTTTGGCGGTCTCTCACGTTTTAGAACCATTATAGCCGCCTTTAGAGCTTTCTCAACACATTGATGAGCTGCGAAGCACGCCCAATTATATCTACCCTCTCTTAGAGCTGACTTAGCTTCCTCAAGATCAATCTTAGCAGCATCATACCAGTCTCTAGCTTCCTCTCTAATGTTCTCCACAGATCATATAGTTAAGTATTAGCTTTTCTTCTTTAAGTATAATATAACTCTCCTCACAACATTAATAGCATCTCTCACAGGACCTGACATTGCTTCACTATAAAATCCTATAGATCTAGGACTTGTCGACACTACTAATACACATCCAGTCTTCACTTTACGGTAGAGACCTACAGAATATATTGCTGAGGTCTCCATATCTAAGCCTTGACAAGAAGATCGAGAACACCTACACTGAGAGCTAGGATACTTACTTCAGGAAGCTCTAAATTCCTTAAATCAAGACCTCTCGAGAATTCGAGCTCATGAAGAACGTGGAGCATTACGCCTCTTTATACTTAATGTTACACGAGCGTGATGACTAAGATTCCATTCTCCATACTCATTGTGTAGCACATACCTAGTGTTAGAAAGATTCTCTAAGAACTTAACTATCCTATCTTCAATTCCTACTTTATCTAGAAGAATTTCATAGCCTAACGCAAGTCCAGATAAGAAACTTCCAGGAACAAGATTATCTTCAAAGTCTCTTAAGCTCATTATATGAACATCAAACACAGTACCACTCATAGATCGAAAAAGTCTTCTAGAGATCTCAGCCTCAAGATCAAGTTTCTCCTTCTCATTCAACTCTCCCTCGACCACTATAATAATATCGACATCGTGACCTTCCCCCATGTATATTGTGCTTCCAAACAGTACTATACCTAGAACATGTTTTCCCAACAGGTCCTCAATTATCTTCCTGATTTCCTCATATGATTCCTTTATCCTTGAGATACCTTTCTGCAAT
>JAADCU010000036.1 GCA_013154355.1 Thermoproteota archaeon
CTCAGCCTGGATAGAGCGGCGGGCTTTTAACCCGTGAAGGGGAGGAGACCCGTAGGTCCCGGGTTCAAATCCCGGCGGGCCCGCCACAAAACAAGAAACGAGAACCGACCCAATAATACTTATAAACATTCCACATCTTCTAGTCACTACATTGACATGAAAATGAAGATTGTGTTAACGGTATTATTCATTTCTATAGTGTTTCTTCGTCTACTATTTCATGTATCTTCTTCAGTACTTTACATAGTTCCTGTAGCTGTTCCTCTACTCTTTCTATTTATTACACATGATAAGGCTGATTCTGTAAGATTATTCATGTGTAGTCTCTCTGCTATTCCTCTATTTCCTATACTTGTTACACCTCTGTTCTATGCTCTATCTTTAGTATTAAATGACGAATATTTGAGGAAGGTTTTTCATAGTAGGATAATAGTGTTTACAGGTATTGATGGTTCAGGTAAGTCAAGTCATAGTAAGGTTACTGCAGAGTATCTCAGAAGCATAGGTATAGACTGCGTATGTTATCACTTTTTTAAACATCCTCTTGTTACTGCTCTCTCAGTACTTAAAGCGAGATTGAAGAGGCAGCCCGTAAAAGGTTGTCAGGTCGTATATACTGAAGAGTTTAGAAGAGGATTAAGAAGACCTTCAGCATTTCTTAGACCTATTATTCAATTTATAGATAATTGGATATATATTGGAAGTAGACTAATAATCAACATGTTGAAGGGTAGATGGGTTATATGTGATAGATATTTCTATGATTATTATATAAGGTTTAAATGCCTTGGGTATCCTATTCCAAAGGTATTAGAATTTCTAGTTCTTAAACTTACACCACGTCCAAGTCTGCTTATAGTTCTTGATACGAATCCACTACTTAGCTATAAGAGGAGAGAAGGTGAGCATCCATTATGGTACTATGTTATTGCTAGAAAAGAATATCTGAAACTTGCTGAAAAGTTGAATGGTGTTGTTATTAACACTATGAGACCTTTTGATGTTGTTCAGATGATTATTAATAGAGTAATAGAGAGGACTCTGCTGAAGAGATAATCTCTACATCTTCTTCAATACTAGCTGCGTATGTGTTGACTGTACTCCCTTGACCTCTCTTATTGTCTCAACAACATTGTTAAGTTCTTGCTGATCTTTGACAGCTATCTTAACTATTATATCATACTCTCCTGTAACCTCCATTACTTCTACTACTCCAGGTATAGCAGCTATTCTTCTAGCAATGGCGGTAGTATAGATGTTTGATTCGCATTTAACCCATACTAGTGCTTCAAGTCTCTCTGGTGGTCTTAGTAGGACTCTTCTTCCAGTTACTTCTTCTACTAGTTCTAGAAGATCCTCATCTCTCCACGATCTTGTTCCTGATCTCTCCTTTATTTTTCTCACTATGAGATCTAGCTCCTCATCTGATACCTGTACTCCTAGTCTCTCTAATCTTGCTTTCACAGCTTTCTTCCCTGTATACTTGTCTATGACCCAGTCACGTGTTCTTCCTATCATCTCTGGTGGATATGGTTCATATGTCTGTGGGTTCGCTAGTACACCTGCAACATGTACTCCTGCCTTATGTGTGAACGCGTTATCTCCTACTACTGGAGCATGTGGTGGTAATACTATTCCCGTATATTTCTCTACAAGCTTAGATAGCTCCATGATCTTTTTAAGATCTATTGTATCAATGTTGTAGTGTACTTTCAATGCTACAGCAATCTCCTGTAGACTAGCTATTCCACATCTCTCACCTATGCCATTCACTGTTACATGTATTGCTGATGCTCCTCCTTCAAAAGCTGCTAGAGAGTTTGCTACAGCCATTCCTAGATCATTGTGAGCATGTATGTCTAATTCTACTCCAGGTACAGCCTTCTTAACAGTCTCGAAGAGGGTCTTCGCTCTAAATGGTGTAAGTATACCAACAGTATCTGCCAAACTTACTCTATCTGCACCAGCCTCATAAGCTGTCTTTACTACCTGTATTAGAAAATCTATGTCTGTCCTCGAAGCATCTTCAGCAGTAAACCTCACCTTTACACCATGTGATCTAGCAAAGCTTACATGTTCAGCTATTATGTTTAGAGCCTCTTCTCTAGACACCTTATGCTTATATCTGAGATGTAGATCACTAACTCCATAAAATATTGCTATCCTATCTACCTCACACTCTGCAGCTTTCTCAATATCGTACTTCACAGCTCTACAATGACCTATTATCTCTGCCTCAAATCCCTGTCTTGCTATTAGTCTTACAGCCTTCTCTATGTCGGGAGCTACTGCTGGATGACCAGCCTCTAACATGTCTACACCAGCCTCGTCAAGCTTTCTAGCTATCTCGAGCTTCTGATCAATAGTAAACGATACTCCCGGTGTCTGTTCTCCTTCTCTCAATGTTGTATCAACCAGATATACTGGCTTTCTCACACTTGTCCTCTTCTGTCTCGACATGCGTGCACTACGTTACAAACTGTCTAAATAATAAGCATTGCGACCTTGAACAAAACTTAATAGAGGATTCTCTAACTATTAGCGAAGACCATGCCAGTAGATAGATCGAAAGTAAAACCAGTTGAAGCAGGATCACTCAAAGAGGGCAGCTACGTAGTAATAGACGATGAGCCTTGTAAGGTAGTGGAGGTCGAGAAGAGTAAGACAGGTAAACACGGTTCAGCAAAAGTGAGGATAGTAGGCATAGGAGTGTTTGATGGAGTGAAGAGATCCATGGTAGTTCCATCAGATGCACAGGTAGAGGTACCATTAATAGAGAAGTTTAATGCGCAGATCATAGCAATATCAGGAGACACGATACAGCTCATGGATCTAAGAGACTACTCAACATTTGAGCTTACAATGAACGAGGTCGAGGAAGAAGTTAGAGGAAAACTCGAGCCAGGTATACAGGTAGAAGTGTGGGACATAGGTGGTCGAAGGAAGATAATGAGAACAAAGTAACATGACCTTACACGAGAGCTGCAGAGTATGGTCCTCCAACAAATAGGTAATACTTTTCACCACCCTGTAACTCTCTAAGTATTCTATCAACGATAAGCTTCTCCGGATCTATACCAACTCTCTTTCTAATATCTTCAAAACTCTCGAAAGGTCTCTTCTTACGTTCTTCAAGTATTGTCCATAGAGTCTTCTTGCCTATCCCCTTCAAGAGCTCTAGTGAGTGAAGCTTCAACGTTATAGGTCCAGCCTTATTAAAGAACTCTACAAATCTTCTCTCCTGCTTCTTAACTATCTCTAAAATGACTTTTTCTAGGTTAGCTTTTGCTTCCTCTGTGAGCTCGTCATATCTTAGTCTTCTAACTATCTTATCTATCTTGTCTCTAACTCCTGGTCCTATGTATACTCTCTCCATTATCTGGACTTCTACTCCTGGCTTGACTGTGAGCTCTAGGAGTGTAAAGTATTGCTCACCTATAGCTTGTACATAGGTCTCGTTTCTTGGAAATCCTCTACGTATCACTGTGCTCTCTCTAAGTACTACCTGCTCTGGTGGAATTATGTCCAGTATATATGCGTACTCTTCCTTTCTCGCCATAAGTTACTGCCTATCTTCCTACTTTTCACTTCTTCTTTCTATACCTATCTATTATGTTTAACATCTCCTGTAGCTCCTCTTCTGTGAACTCTCTCTTCTCTAGACCAAGTATCGTTCGGAGCTCCTCTACATATTTAGGCATTATGTTAGCTATCTGTATAGCAGTCATCCTAGCTATGCCGAACTTCGATACTAGCTCTTCAACTATCTTTCTAGCACTCTCTGCATCAGTTTTAGAGAACTTTCTCAAGTACGTGAGAACTTCTGATACCTCTATCTCACTTACACCATATTTCGAGAGCATGTCCTCTAGAAGCTTTAATGCTTCAGGAATCGTTATGTCCTCAACACTTATAATCTTCTTAGACATAGAGTAAGACCACGCTCGGGTTAAAAATCCTTACTCAGTGCTGAAGAATAAGATTTATAACTTCACGAATCCATAGCACGTCGAGAAAGTCATGGTAAAGAGGACACATGGTTATAGATTCAAGTGTAGGAAGCTATTATCAAAATCTCCAAGAGAGAGAGGTAGACCAGGTCTCATAAGATGGTTATACAAGTACGATATTGGTGAGAAGGTTGTCATAGATATAGATCCAACATATGTGACTACTGCTCCTCATAGAAGATATCAGGGAAAGGTAGGTACCATAATTGGTAAGAGAGGTCGAGCATACGTCATAGAGGTCTATCTTGGAGATAAGAGAAAGATAGTTGTAACAACGCCTGACCATATAAAGCCTCTCAATGAACGTGAGAAGATTCTCAAGGTCATAGAGGAGCTTGGAATAAAGGCATCTCCCGACATAGTGGACAAGATAGTTCAAGATAGTTTAAAAGCTTCATAATAATCACTACTGTACATAGGTCGATAACAATATAACCTACCTTCGAACATATAAGTAGCAGAGAGCCTTGACTAACAGGGGAGCAAGATTCGAGGATTTTGTAGCGGAACTTCTATCAAGATTAGGATTTGTAATTCTCGGAAAAAGAATACGAGTATTCGTCAACGGCAACGAGGTTGGCGAAGTAGATATTCTTGCACAAGATGCTGCAGGTAATAAATATGCCGTAGAAGTGAAATCTGGGAAGATAGATGTCACAGGAATACGACAGGCATATGTTAATGCTAAGATACTAAATGCTAAACCTCTCATCGTCGCTCGAGGATTCTCAAATACCTCCGCAGAAGCTCTAGCAAGAGAGCTAGGTGTTGAAACAATAACACTTGACGAGAACGTTCTTGTAAAAGCTGAGGAGCTAATGATAGCTATAGAGATGGCATTATACAAGTTCCTTGAGGACGTTACGTCACTACTTGAGAAGATCAAGACCATAGCTGATGATGAGAAACTAAGCTCAGCAATACTTAGATGTGATGACTGGTCCTGCATGTGTAGAGAACTAGGACTAAGATCTGAAGAGTGTGGAACAGAGATAATGAAGATAAGAAACATGGTGAAGACCGGTCAAAATACTACGCTAAGCTTCATAAAAGTGAAAGCCCTAATCAGACTCTATAGACTCATAAGATGCATGCTTCATGGAGAAAAAGATATCTACTCAAAAAGAAATATAGAAAACGATCCCGCCGGTCTCACGGGCCTGGACGGGGCGAAAAGCCCTGAATGAAGGGCTCGCGGTCAGGCGGGAACACTATAATTCATGAGCTTCTACATGAGGTAAACGTAGAGGAGTCTCTTCACTAAATCTGTCTAGAAGAAACGTCTTCTCAAGCTCATCTAGAGGTTCGCCAAGTATGATCTTGCAAGCTATCTCAGCAACTGCCGGACCTATCTCAGCACCATAACCATCAAAACCTGAAACAACTAGAACATTACCTATCAGCCCTATGATAGGTCGTGAGTCTGGAGTAGTATCACAGAATCCTGCGCTACCTTTAACGAATCTTGCTTTCTCATATCTTCTCAATAGTTTAGGAATAATATCATCAGCAAACCATGGCTCGACCTTTGCTTTCTCTTCAGGATCCATAGGTGGAGTATTTCCATTACCAGCAACCATCAATCTTTCACCTCTTAGACTTGCTCTAGATAGTTTTCCACAAGGTCTAACGTAGATCTTGTTAACATAGTCGTAGAGTATGTAATCTGACTCTCTTGTAGATAATGCAAAGACTCCAGCCTGACATTTATATGATATTAGTGGTATTCTTATATTAATATTTTGTAATACCTTTCTAGTCCATGCACCACAGCATACAACTACCATATCGAAGTTATTATCAACTTCTTTATTGTTAACGTATAGCCTAATCTTTCCATTCTTCATAGCTAGGCTCACATTACATCTTCTTACTCCAACCTCCTTCCATAGTCTCTCCACTATTAAGTCTATTCTCACTATGGCATCATTATTACATAGATAGAGTACCTCATCTTCATAATATTTGAAAGGTATTTCTCTAAGGTCATCTTCACTTAGTTTTCTCACATCTGCACCATTTCTTTTCCACTCTTCAACTAGCTTATCTACGAACTCTTCTTTTGATTTTGGAATTACTGTGTATGATTTGACATAGCTTATAGCATTATCTATGTTGAACATTCTGCTGATCTCTACATATATCTCTCTACTTCTCTTTGCAGCATATATATCAGCTTGATGTTTCTGCATTAGTGACTGTATTAGACCTATGCTTGGATACTTCTTTACTCGAGAGAGAGCTAGCACGTCGACGCCTCTCATCTTCAGGAAGAAGGATAGAAATGATCCTGCTATTCCACAACCTATCACACAGATCTTCATTCAATACCTCTGCTACTACGTACATTACGTATTTAATGCTTATCTCTAGCGACAGATATTGAATAGGTGTCGAGAAAATAGGATACAGATAGGATATATGTCGAATAGGTACGTTATATTGTTGTCTAATCGTCTGTAAAACCTATTTTTAAAAAGCGTTGTAGTTAGATCGCTATGACTGCACCCACACTGTCACCAGGTGACACAGCGTGGTTACTGACAGCATCTACGCTCGTCATGTTGATGACAGTGCCAGGACTAGCCTTCTTCTATGCTGGACTAGTCAGAAGAAAGAACGTTATATCAACAATGATGTATAGCTTCCTAGCATACGCTATAGTATCGATAGTATGGGTATTATACGCATTCTCGCTAGCTTTCAGCCCCTACGGTCCTCTACGCGCATTCATAGGAGACCTCAAGTATGCTGCCATCAGTCCGTTCACAGGAACAACATCTAGCTCCATATGGTGGAACTTCTGGTTTCATACTAATGTACCAACATTCATATACTGTGGTTTCCAGCTCACTTTTGCTGCTATAACTGTCGCAATAATATCATCAGCAATAGTTGAGAGAACAAAATTAAGTGCATGGGTAATATTCTGCATATTATGGTTAACATTTGTGTACTGTCCCGTAGCTCACTGGTTATGGAGTGATGGTTGGCCTGTAACATTACTACCCAAGATAGGTCTGAAGCCAGCACTAGACTTTGCTGGAGGAATGGTAGTACACATGTCTAGTGGATTCTCAGCATTAGTGTTAGCCTATGTCATAGGAAAACGTCTAGGATATGGAAGAGAACCAATGCCACCACACAACATAACCTACGTACTACTTGGAATGGCATTACTCTGGTTTGGCTGGTTCGGATTCAACGCAGGAAGCGCAGTAGCTGCTAATGGCCTAGCAGCATCAGCATGGTTAGTAACGAACACAGCTACGGCAGCCGCAGCATTAACATGGTGTCTACTATCATGGTTAAAAGAGGGCAAGGCATCAAGCCTAGCATTCGCGAGCGGTGCAGTAGCTGGACTAGTAGCTATAACACCAGCAAGCGGTTATGTTGATCCACTAGCAGCAATAGTTATAGGAGTCATAGCAAGTATAATAAGTTATCACATGGTTGAGTTCAGAATAAAGAAGGGACTAGACGAGAGTCTGGATGCATGGGCAGTACATGGAATGTCAGGATTCTGGGGATCAATAGCTACAGGACTCTTCGCTAATCCAAAGATAAATCCAGGAAACGTAGGACTCATATACGGTCTCATATATGGTGAACCAGTAGCAGGAGCATTACAACTAGCATCACAGATAGTTACATCACTAGCAGTACTATGCTACGTAGTAGCAGTCACATTCATAATAGCGAAGATAATAGATAAAGTAGTAGGATGGAGAGTACCAGCAGAGATGGAGTACGTAGGACTAGACATGTCTGTACACGGTGAAGAAGGATACATAATGAGGTGAGACCATGAAGCTCATACTAGCCATAATCAGACCTGAAAAACTAGACGACGTCAAGAGAGCTCTAGAAGAAGCAGGAATATACCCAATGACGGTCGTAGATGTACGTGGAAGAGGAGAACAGAAGGGAATAACAATAATGTATAGAGGAAGACCAATAACAATAGACCTCATACCAAAAGTAGAACTTCAGATCGTAGTAAAAGACGAAGATGTCGATAAAGTAATAAAGATAATAACAGAGAACGCAAGAACAGGAAAACCAGGTGATGGCAGAATATTCGTACTACCAATAGAGAAGTCTGTAAGAGTAAGAACAGGAGAGGTAGAAACATAGGTCTGAAAAATTCTCGAGCAGAACCCTCAAGACGTTCAACATTTTTTCATACCCTTCCTACGTATTATGATAACCCTATTAGAATAAGAACCATATCACGGTCATATGGCGCCGCCGCCGGGATTTGAACCCGGGACCTACGGGTTAACAGCCCGCCGCTCCAACCAGGCTGAGCTACGGCGGCTTCGAGGTAGATAAGTATGCGAGTATTTTTAATCCTTACTTATTGACCTGAACTATCTCTGAGACACTGAACTTTTTCAGAAATGTTAAGAGATCTTCAAACTTTATTCTAGGAAAGATACTTCTAATATCTTCACGCCAGATACTTGATATTAATTTAACATACTTGTCTAATGACAGTTTCTTATATGTCTCATCTTCTGTAAATAATTTCTTTCTTAAATTTACAAAGAGTTTAGCTACACTTGGTACGAATCTCCATAGTTTAAGATTTTGAAAATCTTCAAATGTGACAATATGAGAATACCATCTCCTATACTCTGTTCTCAGTATCGATTCAAGTAGTCCAGGATCCTCTGTCTCGTCTATGTTCTCTATGTATAGTTCTGGAAGTGATTTATAAGGACATACTACACATGATATTCTTTGAAGACCTCTAAAATATTGAGGGTTTATTAATAAGTTTTGTTTACATATTTCTATGACATCTATGAGGGATAGAGTATATATTGGTCTGAATTCTCTCTTAGATATGAACTTTGTTCGTATAATATATTCACAGAATCTTTTCCATCTCTTCTCACATTCTGTTGCTCTGTCACCGACAGCGTGAAATGTAGCGTTGATCTTCTTAGAATATTCTCTTAGAGGTCTAACTTTCAGGTAGGTGCACCATCTACACCTCCTATACGGTAAGCCATACTTTCTTAGATACTTTATAACTATTCTTTTTGGAGGGCTAATGATTTCTATATTAATATTAAGCTTATTTGCTACAGTCTCTATATAGTTTAGATTTTTAATGTTCTCTAGAAAGGGGAGATATGTATAACATATGTGAAGTCTATAATTGATCTTCTCTTGAAGCTTCAGAAGAACTATCAATGTAGCAGTACTATCCTTGCCTCCACTATATGAGAGAACTATTGTAGAGTTCTCGAGAACTTTTCTACAAGTGTTATATATAATATTTACAATATCTTCAACAGATTCTACTGTTTTAAACATATTAAATACTATAGGTTCAAACCAGGAATCTACATTAAATATCTCGCCATTAAGCTTAAGTACAGGGCCCGTCTCTCTAACTATTTCAGCTATGTCTAGCGCTATGTTAGAGAACCATAAAAATAGACGTGGATCATCATAAATGTTCACTAGACTCATATCGCTGCTTGTTGCTACATAGCCTATGACTTTAGAGTTCTCTATTATTGGTACTGCTTCAACCATTCCTTTACTTATCACTATGTCGATAAGTCTTAAGTCTCTTAGCATCATCTAATAGTTGTGCATGGTTCAGACGATTCTAAGCTTATAGAATTCTTGAAGTATCTTGCACTTGGTTTAGCAGTAATCATATTCGTAGTCTTAATACTGTTCTTTGTAGTACCAATACTGGTAGTTATTGTACTAGTAGTTATTGTATTGATCATAGCTAGCTTAATTGTATCTATCTTAAGAAGTCTGTACTTAGGTATGAGGAGAAGATAGTTTACGAAATCTATCAAGTGTCCAGTATGTTCTTACCCTAGTGTCTGTAACTATTACTCCTCTTTTGGATAACTCATCTCTTATGTGGTCTGCTAGCTCGAAGTTCTTCTGCCTTCTTAATCTCTGTCTAACATCTATTAGTAGTTCTATAAAATCGAACAATGTTTCTTCTATATCTGTCTTAAATAGTATACCTAGAATGTTTCCAAGAGACTTCAAGATCTGTAATGTATATACTACAGTATCTTTACTTATCTTCTCTGGCATATATATGAGTTTTGACGTAACTATTCGTGCTAGCCCTATCAATTCTGATACTGCTCTGGGAGTATCCATGTCATCTGCAAGTGCTGTAAGAAATGCTTCTTCAACCTTCTTAATATCTTCAACTATTTTATAATCTTCGTTAGTTGTCTCGTCTCTAGCTTCTCTATATAGTTGTCTCAGGTAATCACAAGCTGCGTATAATGTTCTTAGAAGCTGCTCGGCATCAGATAGTCCCTCGTATGAGAAGTCTAGGGGTTTTCTATAGTGAGTCATTGAGTAGTATAGTCTTAATGCTTCTCCATCATATTTGTCTAATACTTCAGATACTGGTACTATGTTCTTGAGAGACTTGCTCATCTTCTCTCCACGTATTGTTACTAGGCCTACATGTATCCAATATCTTGCTAGCTCATATCTGCCATAGAGAGCATAGCCTATGGCTAGCTCATTCTCATGATGAGGAAATACTAGGTCAAGACCGCCTCCATGAAAGTCGAATGGTACTCCAAGATATTTTGAGGCCATTACTACACACTCAAGATGCCATCCTGGTCTTCCAGGACACCATGGTGTTGACCACCATGGTTCTCCCGGCTTCCAGGACTTCCATAATGCAAAGTCTAGAGGATTCTTCTTTCCTGGCTCTGGTTCAACTCTTGCACCAGCTAGTAGCTTAGAGATGTCTTGACCTGAGAGCTTTCCATAGTCTGGTACCTTCTCTATCTCAAAGTATACTGATCCATCAGGAGCAACGTACGCATAGCCTTTATCTACTAGCTCACGGATCGCGCTTATCATGTCGTCTATATGTTCTGTTACTTTAGGATAGTGGTCTGCTTTTCCTATGTTTAATTTTTCACAGATATCGAAGAACTCTCTGATATATCTTTCAGGAATTTCTCTCCATCTCATATATGCATTATTTCCAAACTCTTCTCTAGCCCTGTTAATTATCTTATCATCTATGTCTGTGAAGTTGATTACAAGTCTGACTCTATATCCTAGATATCTCAAGAATCTCACAAACGTGTCAAAGAACGAGTACGTACGTGCATGACCTACATGCATGGAGTCGTAAGGTGTTGGTCCACACACGTATCCTCGTACCTCGTTTTTAGTCAGAGGTTCAAATCTTTCAATTCTCTTGCTCATGGTGTTGTATATACTAATCTGATAAGTTCTCAGAGACACGCAAGGTAAAAATAGAGAACTACCTTATAACATTTAGCAGTGATGAAGTGGTCCTCAACTGAGCAGTGAAGACACCTCTACCCAACTGATACAGGAAAGACCTTATAAATAGAGACGCTACAAGATCATGAGTGATGAAGCTTGTAAGGTCGGAATAATGAAGAGCTGGGCTAAGCTGATCAGATATGCGAGCCATCCTCACCATGGTCAGTACTCGAGAACTTCATCACTTCAATCACGGTTAAACGACATAACTTACCTACAAGCTCCTCTATATTCCTCACTCTATAGAGCTCAACGGCCGAGGGAGATCTCACCTTAATAAGACGATCCTCTAACACTCTCAGAAGGACATCTCTGCTAGGAAAACCTAACAGATCTTGTAACCTCTCTATATCTATGTACGTAATATTATCATATGAGAACATGCTTAGCTCAACTACACTCTTCACTCTATAACTATGATCAACATATATTAATATGTTACTCCTCTTCTCAACTATCTCAAGATCAAGAGCTAACGTCACTAGAGATCTATAAGCAACCTTGTTAATCCACAACGATGGAGATGTTTTCTTCAGAACATCATTCACTATAGTATAGAGATCCTCAAACCTGGCCCTACCTATATCTCTCAACGTATCTATGAGTATCCTATATGTAAGTACTCTATCAATCATGTAGTTGTTAAATAATATTTTAAACATTATTGAAGGTCTGTTATCTCTTACAAACTCTACAAGAACTTTACCAAGTCTTGACAATCTTACTTTACTATTTTCGATCTCTATGAGACCTATCTGTGAGAGAAATCTTGTGATATCTCCTCTACCTCTTCCAAAATCGACCTTGCGCTCCTTCAATTCCTGTACACTAACAGGTTTATCCTTGATGTAGAGTAGGTAGTTTACTATTTTTTCAAGTCTTGTAGGAGGAAACGGAATGCTTTTCTGGACTATGCTCACATTATGAACATTCTCACGAGCTTTTCAAAGCTTAGTTATGAAATTCTAGATATCACACGTCTCTACATTTAGAATCTAAATAGTAGTTAACAAGAACACAACAGAACCAGCTCAAATATGGTAAAGGACCTATAGATACGAACTCCACTCCAAGCCTCTTCATGATCAGTAGATCCTCACGCTTGAAACCATCCTGATCACCTATTATGAAACCAACATTATCACAGGGCGGTTTCACCTTCTCTATATCTGCTCCCTCCTCAAAAAGACAGAAAAGTCTCACGTTCTTCTTCATCAACATACTTAACAGACCCTCAAAATTATCCTCAATTATCTCAACTTCCTTCCTAAGAATCATTTTTAAAAGCTCATCCTCAGACTCTAGATACGGCATATACTCTCCTTTAAAAACTAATATTCTCTCTCTAGAACATCCAGATAGGACTATGTAGATTATGGTATCCTTCCTAACCTCTCTATCATTATATAGACACTCAAGAACAAAGTCGAGGACCACGTCGAATCTTCCAGACGAGGCTGGAGACTTAGGATTAATATTTTCTAGACAGGCTGTGTTGGACTTCAGTATGAGGATCCTCAAATTTTACTTGCTTCCACCTGATGAGGATGTGCTTGACGATGACTGTGAGGCTGCTGGCGCTTTTCCAAGAGGCTCCTTCTTCTTTCTCTCTTCTTCAGGTCTTACCTTGAGTATTCCGAAGAATATTGCACAGTTTATGCATAACGTCTTCGTTACCTGGTACTTCGGTATTATTGCTCCCTGCTTCTCAAGCTCCTTAGCTAGGTCAGGAGGAACAGGAGAGTAAGTCATCGTTATTCTCACTGCCTTGGATCTTGGTACCAGTTTACCACAGTTCTCACAGTACACATGTCCCTCCTTGCCTTTGTCTCCCTTGTGTCGTCCCCTGTTCTTTCTCTTCTTTGGCACGTCTTCTCTTGTATCTAAACATGCTTAAAAAGTTATCGAGAACATGTATATCTAGTGATGACACGACTCGCAGCAGAATAGTGAAGATACACTCCGAATCTGATCATCTCTTAACGTTCTTAGGAACTATATAGTCCTTTGGTGCTCCTGGAAGAACCTCAAGATACTTTCTCAGAACTTTAGGTATCTTGACTACTCCATCAGGTTCCTGATGATTCTCAAGTATGGCTGTTATGGCCCTGGTCGTGGCTATGGCCGTGCTGTTGAGGGTGTGAACATACTCTCTCTTCATGCCTTTTCTAACAACACGTATATGAAGTCTATAGGACTGCCAGTCAGTACAGTTGCTACAGGAGACCATCTCTCTAAAAGTTGCTTGAGCAGGCATCCAAGCCTCAAGATCGTACTGTTTTGCAGCTGTTCTACCCATCTCTTTTGGACATACTAGAACTACCCTGTACGGTATCTCTAGACCTCTCCAGAGCTCTTCAGCATTATTTATCAGAAAGTCCTGCCATCTATCACTCTCCTCAGGTAGACAGAACACGAACTGCTCAACTTTATGAAACTGATGTACACGAAATATTCCTTTAAGATCTCTGCTTCCAGCACTTGCTTCTCTCCTAAAACATGGTGAGAAACCAGCAAAAAGTATAGGTAGATCTTGTTCAAGAAGCTCTCTCTTAGCTAGATAACATGCTAGAGGATGCTCAGAAGTACCGATAAGATAGAGATCTTCACCCTCTATCTTGTAGATAGCATCTTTCAAAGCCTCGAAATCTATGACAGAAGTCATGTACTCATGCTTAAGCATGTATGGTGGTATCACTATCCTGAACCCTTTCTGAGATAGGTAATCGAGAGCGTATAGAGCTAGTGCAAGATCTAGCCATACAATATCGTCAAAGATGTAGAAGAACCTGCTTCCAGCAACTTCGCCCGCTTTCTCAGTATCACCAAGCTTGAGAACGTTCTCTAACATGTCTGCATGACCTATAGGTTTCCAATCTATGACATCGTACTCTACATCATGTCCTGATCTTCTAATCTCTGTAAGGAACTTTTCTAGATCCTCCCTATATACTTTAGGTCTTCCCCAATATCTTAATGGTACTTCTTCAGCATCTTCTGGACATATCTGATATACTTCCTCTCTTATTAAGTTTGGGAACCTTCTTAGAATCATGTTTCTAAGGTTCTCGAGCTCTTTCAATTTCACTTCGAGAGACTCGAGCTCGCTGATTATCGACCTAGCCTTCTCTACTAGAGCTCTCCTCTCTTCCTCGCTCTTTACCTGTCTTATGCTCCTAGTTATCAGATTATGCTCATGTCGAAGCTCTTCCACTCTCTTCTTCAACTCTTTCCACTCTCTATCAACTCTAAGGAACTCCTCAACTAGATCTGTAGAGTAACCTCGTGCTCTAAGCATTCTCTTAACATCCTCTGGTCTTGATAATAGTGCCTCAAGTACTGACCAAGACATCTAGGACAACATACTCATGACGTGTACGGTATTAAATGTTATTATGATCTTCTGAGAACTAGTCTACTCCTCTTTCTCTTCTTGACACTCCACAACATGGATAATATCGATGCTATGTCTCTATATAGCTCATCTATGTTATTGCTCAGATCACGCTCAAGTACTAGAAGTGGAGTCGCATGATTTAGAGGCCAGAACTCTATGAATACCTTATTAAGCTTGTTAACTATGTGAAGATCTAGACTAGGCTTGCCTAGTGGACCAAGCCTCACAGTGTACCTGAGACCATCCTTGAAGGAGACCTTCTCTATCAGGTAGCCTCTGTACGTCGTCACTATCTTGTCTACGAGTCTTCCTGTAGCAATCTTGTAGTCCATCACCTCCGTCTCAGCAGTCACGTTCTTTGCCATTATGATTACGTGTTTGAGTCTTATAACAACTACTCTTGATAGGTAATACTTTCGGGAAATTCCTAAGACCTTTTAAGGGGCTGACATAGAGATGTATTAAGATCTAATGAACATTAGTGAAGAGAAGAGAAGAATATTTCAACCCCTAGTAATGTACAGGAACGCCTGTCCAAACTGTGGTGGCAGCATAACCTCTGACAGACTCTACCTCGGCCTACCCTGTCATAGATGTCTACCTGACGAGTACGTGTGGAGAATAAAGACCACTCTCGACCTTATAAGAGTTCTGAAAGAATTGAACACGCTGAGAGATCTCAAGATACTTGAGACATTTCAACTCGAGTACGAGAAGTTCAGCAAGCTCTTCGAGAGAGCTGTAGGCGCAAAAATGTGGGGGGCTCAGAGATTATGGGCTAGAAGACTTATAAAAGGCAAGAGCTTTGCAATAATTGCACCAACAGGAAGCGGCAAGACCACCTTCGGAATAGTTGCTTCAATATACGTGTCATATTACAAGACCGAGGGAAAAGGAAAGGTGCTCATGGTCTTCCCGACGTCAGTACTTGCTGATCAAGTATATAAGAAGCTTATGACGTTCATAGATAAGCTAGGTCTCAGAGATAGAATAGTTGCACTAACATACAATACCCTATTATCAAAGAGCGAGAGACAGAAAGTTCTTGAGCATCTTGAGAAAGGAGATTTCAACATCATCGTAGTCACAAACATGTTCATTCCTCGCCATATGGAGATACTTAGAAGATACAGATTCGATCTCATATTTGTAGACGATGTTGATAGCATTCTAAAGGCATCAAGCAAGAACATAGATAGACTTCTCCTACTTCTTGGAGTACCAGAAGATGCTCTCAAGACAGCACTAAAGATAGTAGAGATGTTGAAAGAGATAAGAAGACTCAAAAGAGCAGAAGCAAGCGAAGAAGAGATAAGGAAGAGATATGAAGAAGTAAGGAAGCTTGAGGAAGAGATAAGGAGAAGACTTGAAGGTGTAAAGATAGGAATACTCATCGCATCTGGAGCCTTGGTCAAGGCTAAGAGAAGTACAAGAATAAGATTGTTTAGAGAGTTTCTAGGTTTCGAGACAGGTGGTAGAGCAGAAGGTCTTAGAAATGTCGTAGACATATATACGGAGATTAAGAAGAGTATAGAGAACACAGTACTAGAGCTCGTAGACAAGCTTAAGGATGGTGGAATAATATACGTGCCTACTCACCTAGGTAAGGAGTTTGCGGAAAAACTTGAGAAACTTCTCAAAGAGAGAGGAGTTAAAGCATACGCCTATCTTAGACCTAAGAGAGGCATCTTAGACAAGTTCTCTAACGGCGAGCTTGACGTACTTATTGGGTTAGCAACAGCAAGATCTGCACTAGTCAGAGGTATAGATCTTCCACATCGTGTAAAATATGTAATCTTTGCAGGAGTCCCAAGAATAAGGTTCAGATTGAACATATCAGAGTTCAGACCTGGAAGATATATAGCACTCTTCATGATAGTTAGAAATGTCCTAGATAAAGATGAGAGACTTCAAGTTGATAAGATAGTTAGCAAGCTTAGAAACATTGTTGGAATATCAGAACAACAGCTTAATAAGATATTAGAAGCTATTAATGAAGGTAGAGAAGATTCTTTAACAGGATTTGATAAATATGTTGCATGGATCGTAAAATCATCTATAGAGTTAGCATCAAAGATACTTAGCAAGCTTACACGAGACATAATAGAGAAGCTTGATGTAAGGATAGAGAGAGATGAGAAGGGAATAGTAGTTACTTTACCAGACACCACGACCTATGTACAGGGTAGTGGTAGAACATCGAGAATGTATGTTGGAGGAGTAACTAAGGGCATATCTATAGTGATAGTAGATGACGAGAAGGTGTTCAGAGGACTTGAAAGAGAGCTCAAGTACAGGATAGAAGGTTTCGAGTTTAAGCACATATCTCAAGTAGATCTAGAATCTCTCATAAAAGAGATAAATGAGGAGAGAAGAAAGGTTGCTGACATAATATTTGGTAGAGCTAGACCTGAGGAGACTGGTCTAGAGTTCCTGAAGACTGCACTCATAGTTGTTGAGTCTCCTACAAAAGCAAGAACCATAGCAGGATTCTTCGGTAAACCTAGTGTTAGAGTTATAGGAGGATTACAGGTCTATGAGACCTCTATAGGAAACCTACTCCTTCTAGTTACAGCAACTAAAGGACACATGTGGGAGCTTGTTCCAGAAGCTCCTGAGAGTGATGTAAAGTACATCTATGAGAACTATACTAAGATAGTTGGAGATAAACCTAGAGACTACTTTGGAGTACTGAAGATAGGTCACTACTTTGTACCTATATATAACATAATTAGAAAGTGTCCAAGATGTGGAGAAACGTATAGTCACGATATTGATAGATGCCCAAGATGTGGAATAGATCTAGTAAGCTCTGGACCTGTGATATCAGCTCTCAGAGACATAGCTACAGAGGTCGACATGGTGTTCATAGGAACAGACCCTGATGCTGAAGGAGAGAAGATTGCCTGGGACATCTATGTCATACTTAGACCATATCTAAGAGAGATATATCGTATAGAGTTTCATGAAGTAACAAAGAAGGCTATACTGGACGCTATAAACAATCCTATCCATAGTGTACGTACTCCAATGGTCATGGCACAGCTCATAAGAAGAATAGAAGATCGCTGGATAGGATTTGGACTAAGTCAGAAATTATGGAAGGTCTCTCCCATACTTTTCGGAAGACTATATAAGACATTATCTGCAGGTAGAGTACAGACACCTGTACTTGGATGGATAATAAAGAGGTACGATATCTCTCGTAAAGACCAGGTATACTACTTCACCATAAGGTTAGAGAACGGTCTAGAGCTTACTCTCGAGCTTCCTGTAGATAAGAAGAGTCTTCTGAAGGATGTGAAAAACATGAGAGCAAAGGTAAAGATAGTGCCAATAGCAGAAGATCTTGAAGAAACAATAAATCCACCTCCACCATATACTACAGACACCTTACTGAGGGATGCAGCAACAAGATTGAGAATAAGCGTCGAAGAAGCTATGCAGATTGCTCAAGAGCTATTCGAGTCAGGTCTAATAACTTACCATAGAACAGATAGTACGAGAGTTTCACCAGCTGGCATAGCCGTTGCTAGAGAGTATATTGTGAAGAATTTTGGAGAACAAGAGTTTGTTCCTAGACAGTGGATACTTGGTGGACATATTGGAGCTCACGAGTGTATTAGACCTACGAGACCTATAGATGCTGATGAACTACGTGCACTAGTGATTAGTGGAGTCTTACAGCTCTCTATAAGATTAACACAGCGTCATCTAGCAATGTATGATATGATATTTAGAAGATTCATTGCTAGCCAGATGAGACCAGCAAAGATAAGAAAATCAAAATATGAGATAGCGATAGAGGGAGAGTCAGAGTCTCATAGCATAATTGTGGAGAAGGTTGTTGGAGTAGTTGAGGAAGGTTTTCTAAAAGTGTTGAAGCTAGTAGAACTAGAAGATAAGTTACCTACTGGAGAATTTGCAATAAGTGAGATAGTTAGACCGCCAAGAAGAGTTCCAAGAACAAAACCGATGACAGAGGGTGAGGTAGTTGCAGAGATGAAGCAGAAGGGTATAGGAAGACCATCAACATATGCTAGAATAGTAGAGGTCATATTAAGACGTAGATATGCTATCTGTGTTGGAAGACCAAAATATCTTGTACCAACTAGAAAAGGAATGAAAGTGTACCTATACCTTACAGGAGATGAGACTACTAAGGAACTCCTACTTAAGACAAGGAACAAGGAAGAGAAAGAGAGGCTTCTAGAGATACTGAGAAAATTGAAAGATCTCGGAGCATTTAGAGAACTAGTATCTGAAGAAAGAACAAGACTAGTACAACAGCTAATGGATGATGTAGAAAATGGAGAAAGAGACTACCTAGAAGTACTAAACGAGCTATATGAGGAAGCAGAAAGATATAACCTATTTGAGAAGTTTGAGATAAAGGAAGAAATAGAGGAGACCTTAGAAGAGTAAGCTCATCTACCTTCTCGCTTCTGTACGACGCCTCTCGGTTCTATGCTGTACATTCCTATTTCTTACCTCAGTACTTCCCTGTGAACTACCTCTCTTAATCCTGTTCCTTCTATGTCTAGTATTTACATATTTCTGAACCTCATTCTTAAGTTCTTGAGCTTTCTCAATAATCTTCTTTAAATCTTTTCTAAGCTTACTTACTAGAGTTCTATTATTTATGAATAGAGGTAGTATAGTATAGAGAGCTCTAGCTCTTGCTTCAATCTTTCTAAACTTAATCATTATCATTCTAGTATAGTTATGAAATTCTTCTAAGCCCTCTTTCGTACAGTTGAATGTTTTCAATATAGTTCTATTCCCTATCTTGACATATATGATACCTGGTCTACAGACACCATTAACCATTTCTGGTGGAGCTATCTTTACTATCTTGCTCTCGTTCAGTATCTTAAGATACTTCTCTATTATATGATTTACATGTATATATGTCCTGTACTCATATACTATTCTAAGAATGTTACTAATCCTCAATCTTTTTTCATAACATTTCATTACGCACTCAAAAGTTCTTCTAATAGTAGTTATATTTGAACATTCTCTAGTACAGTATTTACATGTTTCCTCAATATTTCTATACACTGTCTCATTATGTATACCAAGCTTCTTCAGATATCTCATGTATATGTGAGCTAATGCTTCTGCAACAGCTCTAGCGAATAGTCTGTGATAGGTTCTATTTGTTATCTGTCTTTCTGCTACAATTACATATACATGCTCTGCAATGTTTAGAGAATGTAATGCTTTTTCTAGAGCTGCTGAACATCTGTTTTCTTTTACTAGTTTCTGAGCTTCTATGATGTATGTGTTACTCTTGTTAAGTTCTTCTAGTATTTTCTTATTTGTTATGTTTAGCTTCTTTACTAGTATGTTATCATAGTTAAGTATCTTTTCTGTAGAGTTTATAATATATTCTGCTGCTCTACATGCAGGTCTAACATGTACTGCATATATTATGGTTACAGCCATTACTACAGCTGCTGCTACAGCTAGAGCTATCATTAGTCTCGATCGTGGACTCACGAGCAAGCTCTCACCTAGTTCATCTTTAAGGAAAATGGTCTGAAAAATGTGTCAAAAGAGATTTCTTAACGCTGAACATGATGGTGAACTTTATGAAACATGTTGAAAAACTTGTTTCGAGAGATGAAGAATAGATAGGCCTCTGAAATAATGATGAGAGGGCTATACGCGGATCATCAGACCCCGTCGTACACATCATTACTTCAGGACCTGGGCTGGCTCATCACGTGGACGTCTAATAATGTTGCTCTACTAGCTGTGATGAGTTAGATAATTCTTACCTCTAGTACACGTATGTTCTACCTATCGCGACCATGATCTCGATCTGCTTCTAGTTGTGATATTATTGCTCTCTTTTCAATCCTCTTGGCGTAGTAAGTCTCCTTATTACTTCTCTCGCCTCTTTTCCTGATCTTGCCCTATATATTATCTGTGCTTCCTCAATTCTTAGTAGGTTTCCACAGTAAGGACATTGATGAGTTTTTGCTCCATATTTCATTGCTGATATCGATCCACATTTTGGACATCTTACTACTAGATACTCTACCACATGTATGTTTTTAAATTAGGTAGTTGATAATTCTTTGTCTATGAGCTTTGAGATAGTTGAAGAGAGGGTAAATGTAGAAGGAAGAGAACTCGTATTTTACCATGTTAAATGTAGAAAGTGTGGTAACATAGTTGCAACATATGCTGATCGTAGAATTGCTGAGTACAGTGCTAGGTACTGGTTAAAGTGTTGTGACTAACGTTATATTTCTAGATGATGAGCCCAGGCGAATCAGATAGCATGAAGAGTTCAGCCTAGGCTGAGTCTTTTTCAGAATATTTTTAAGAGACTTCAGTATAGTTGTAATATGGATTTCTCTGATTTTGAGGTCGAGCAGTTTATTTACAGTTGTATCAATATGATTCCTATAGTAGCAGGCTGTTGTATAGACGCATTATCGAGATATTTATCTTCAAACAGTGTAACGAGGTTGAGTACAGGTAATACGCAGGCTGTTGGAATAGGTATAGCTATTGCTAGTGCAGTATTCTGGAACGTCAACGTGAAGATAGTGTACATACCCTCGATATCTAAGAAAGATGATGTAGAGAGCCTATCAAGTATAGTGACAGAGAGACTTAACTCACCGACCATAATATTGACAGATGATGCATATCTAGCCTATCGTAGAAAAGAGATAGCTAAGTTATTTAAGATAGTTCTTCACGAGCTTGCTCAGATAGCTCCACTTCTTCTAGGAGAAAAATTCATAGTAGATGGAGATATAGCAAGTAGACTGTTTAATCTTGTAATGAAGTTCTCTTCGTATGGTTTTAAGAATATGAAGAATCTTGCAATAGAGGAGAATACTCACACAAGAAAGACTGTGGAGACTAGTCTAGTCGCTAGAAAGTTCACGTTAGAGACTGTTGATAGAAAGGTTATAGAATTCTTCTTCAAGAATCTACGAGAGTCTAATGGAAGATTAAAATATGTAATAATTCAATCAAAGGTAAATAATGCTATTAAGGCACTACTGATAAAGACTATACTTGAAGGAGATTCTAGATTACTAGAGATAATACGTAGCGGAAACTTAAGTAAAGAGATAGAGAACTCTCTTGACTATCTGATAGACAAGCTTGAGACGGCTCTAGTACTAGGAAGAGATATTAAAGAACTAATTGAGAAAAATAGGCAACTTCTAGAGAAGCTTCGTAAGTATGAGGAAGAGATAACAGATTTAAAGAGGAAGAACGAGGAGCTTGAGAACATTCTTAAAAGAAAAAGAGACGAAATTATATCGAAGTTATTTCAGGAGAAGTATCTTAGGATCGTGGTAGTTGATGGTTTTATTAAGAAAAAGAGAAGAGAGCTCATAGTGAGAGCCCCTGTCTATGTTCTTTTTCTTATAAGAAACCTCATGAAGGAGTATGATGGTCATGTACCTGTTAAGCTTATTAAGATGTTAGAACAGTATAAGCTTGTTAAGATAGTTAAGTATGGTGGCTAACGTTCAGATAGGATACCCTTCCTCATCAGGTCTGGTGTGCCGGATTCTCATCATTCATATCTTTACTAGAGTCTTCTCTACCTTGTGATAATATTCCTATCTTAACTTTCTCTCTATCTTCTCTACCTGTCGTTGAGAACTCTTTATCGATATTGCTTAATGCTTTCTCTATATTTTCTTCAGACTCTTCACCTAGCACGTACGTTCTTAGTTCTCTCTGTGTAAGAACTTCTTCAAAAGCTTCCTCTAGCTCAAGCTCTTTTAGCTCTATGCCTTCTACAATATATTTTAAGGCTTCTTCTACATCTACGTCAAGGTCGTACTCTTTTCTGAAGAACTCTACTATGTTCTCTATATCTCTCTTCAAGAGTTCTATAGCGTTCTTATAGTCTCTTGGAACCCACTGAGGCCAGTCTATGAGGTATGGTTTCTCGTTTTCAAGTTCTACAAGAACGTTGAATTCGCTTAGATCACCGTGAACTATTCCTACTTCTCTAAACGTGGTTGCAACATCGTCCAGTATGGAGCCTAGTACTTCTTCTGGTCTTTCTAGCCCAGTCTTGATTTCAGATAGTTTAAGACCTTCTATATACTCCATGACTACTGCATGACGATTTACTGCTACTGGACGTGGGACAGTGACTCCAGCATTGTACGTCATTACTAGAGCCTTATACTCCATGTGAGCTGAGAGACGAGATTCGTAGAGCCAGGTTATGTGTCTTCTCTCTCCGACCCATATTCTGAACTTTCTGGTCTGTCTAAAGCTTGTTCTTCCAAGTCTATGAAACTTTACTACTAGCTTATTACCTGCTGGATCTTCTGCAACATATACATCACTCTCCTTTCCTACTCCGAGAGGTGTTGGTGATAATCTTTCTATGATTCCCTTCTTAGATAAGGTATGTAGAGCTAGTACATCGTATCCATAATATGTTAGTCTGTATCCTGTGTAGCTTCCTCTCCATCTAAGTACCATGCCTAGTGCATTAAGCTTTCTGAGACTTTTTGATACGAGCTCCCATGATCTGTTACTCCACTTTACTATGATCTCCATGGGTACCCACTCGTACCTTCTATGAGCTACCTCTATCACTCTGAGGATTCTCAGGTCCAGTTTTGTGAGCTCGTTATATGCTGCTACGAGACTCTTAACACTCAATTCAACACCTAGTAATATATGTGCGATATAGCCTATAAACTTATGCTCTCAGAAGAAGGCGTCTAGTCTTGCTTTTCTTCTCTTTGCAAGAGCCTTCTTCAATCTATCTATTCCTCTCAGTACTCTATCTCTACTGAAGTCATGCTCGTTACATAGGAACTCTATTATTCCTCTATCATCAGGATCTTTGAACTCTATTCGATAGTCATCTGTCACGGGTGGGTTAAGAAAGTACTCCTTTATCTTTAGCGGATCTACTGGCCACTGAACGTTCTTGAGTACCGTGTTAAGCATCTTCTCAAGACATCCGAACTCATGTATTAGCTTCAGAGCCTTCTGAGGACCTATTCCTGGAACACCATCAGGATTGTAGTCTGTTCCTAGAAGAATTGCGAGATCTATGAGCTGTGACCTATCTTTCAATCTCAACGCCTTGAGAACTGCCTCGAGCTCTATTATCTCAGGTTTCACCTCTACATATTCTTCTTTTCCAGGAAGCTTTCTTCTCCCAGTTATTGCAAGGTTCCTAACTAGACGTGGAGACCCGAAGAGAAGAGCATCATAGTCCTGGCTTCCTGCTGCCCATGTATCTCCCTTCCTAGTCATATATGCGGCCTGAGCCTCGCCCTCAGCTGGTGCCTGGACCCAGGGAACCCCCATCAGTGTTAGAAGCTTCTTAGCATCCTCAACCATCTCGTTAGTGAGAAATAGAGCTCTCTTAGCATACTTTCTAGCCTCATCCTTATCACCACGTTCTAGAGCTCTCATCCACTTCTCAAGAGCCTCCTCTCTCTGCTTCTTTCTTCTAGCTATCTCGAGAAGCTTCATCTCAGGAGTCTTACCATCAAACACGTATACTGGCCATATCTCCTCCTCGAGAAGGTTAATAGTCCTGTAAAATAAACCACTAAGATGACTAGTTATTCTACCCTTAGAGTCCATGAGAGGAGTACCATCAGCTTGACGAATAGATGCGAGAAACTGATAGAGAGCATTATAGGCGTCTATCGCTATTATCTTGCCGCTCAGGTTCTTCAATTCCACCTGCTTCCTCACCTCTGGTGGTATAAGCTTGCCGAGCTCAGTAACACCCATTCTAGATCTCTCATATTAACTATCCTACGAGACTTATAAACGTGCGAACACTAGTCTAGAAGACTAGATGATTGCAGAGTATCCTATAGCTCGACCAAGAAGACTGAGGAGAAATCAACTATTGAGAGATCTAGTAGCAGAAACGATCATAGATGTAAGAAAACTAATAATGCCCATATTTGTTAAAGAAGGCATAGCTAGTCCAGAGGAGATAGAGTCAATGCCAGGACAGTACAGATGGCCTCTCAACGATTCTCTCATAAAGTTTATCGAAGAATGTTATGAAAAAGATATAAGAAGCTTCATAATATTTGGAATACCTTCAAGAAAGGATCCTCTAGGCAGTGAAGCATTTTCACAGGATGGCATAGTTCAGAGATGTGTAAAGACGTTAAGAGAAGTATTCGATGATAAGATACTCATAATAACTGACCTATGCCTATGTCAGTATACTGATCATGGTCACTGCGGAATCCTTAAAGTAGGTAGAAGAGGAGTATACGTAGATAATGATGACACTTTGAAGATATATGCTAAGATAGCTATAGCTCAAGCAGAAGCTGGAGCAGACATCGTAGCACCATCTGGAATGATGGATGGACAGGTTAGAGCGATAAGAGAAGCACTCGACTCAGCAGGATATGATGATGTTCTAATAATGTCATATAGTGTAAAATATGCAAGCAGCTTCTATGGACCTTTCAGAGAGGCTGCATATAGTGCTCCCAAGATTGGTGATAGAAAGACATATCAGATGGATCCTAGAAATGCGTATGAAGCTTTAAAAGAGGTGGAGCTAGATCTGAGAGAGGGAGCAGACATCATAATGGTTAAACCTGCACTAGCCTACCTAGACGTGATTAGGCTAGTTAAAGAGAAGTTTCCACAGGTACCTCTAGCAGCATATAACGTATCTGGAGAGTACTCCATGGTTAAGGCAGCTGCTAGGCTGGGATGGATAGACGAGAAGATGGTGATGATGGAGATACTGACCGCCATCTTCAGGGCAGGAGCTGACATGGTGATAACATATCATGCTAGAGAGGTTGCAGAAGTCCTAAGATAACGAAAGACTCATATATATAGTACTAGTAAACGTTGAAGAACATAATGAGAGAACGTCTAATAATAGCACTAACATTCATGATACTACTCACCAGCATAGTAGCAGCAACCTGCTCAGCATATGTTCTTCATGCTAGATCAGCTATCGTACATGCACTAGCTGTCAGTGGAACAGAAGGAGAAGTTCTTAACATAGATGTCACAATGATATATCCAGGTGATGGTCTAGTATATATTGCTGCATTACCACTACCAGCATATGGTCCTGGAGGTCAAGGACAGATGTTCATAGCATCATCACAGCTAGCCTTCTATATAGCTAGCATGCTAGCATGGAAGTCACCACTCAACTACTCGTTCCTTATAAAGGTTACAGGAAACGTAGTAGAGATAGGTGGACCTTCAGCAAGTGCGTACATAACAGCAGCAATGTTTGCACTACTCACAAACAATAGCTTAAGAAACTACGTAACGATGACAGGAATGATCCTTCCTGGAGGACTAGTAGGACCTGTAGGCGATGTACCCATAAAGGTGAGAGCAGCAGCAAGAGCTGGATTCAGAGTAGTTCTAGTACCTCTACTAAACTACATAATGCTCCCACCTGAGAACTATGGTATAAAGGTGATACCTGTAATAGATGTAGCACAAGCCATAAGGTATCTAGTAGGAGTAGAGCTGGTAAACAAGAGCTTGACGTTAGACGACATATATGGTGCTAGTAGTAACATCACTAAGACATTAAAGTACATATATGAGACCATAAGAAACGTATATGAGAACCTAGATATGACGAAACTTAAGCTTAGACAAGCTGAGCAGGTATATGATCTATATAGGAGAGCTGAACAAGAAGCATCAAGAGGAGATTACTATACCGCTGCCTCACTAGTGTATCAAGCCATAGTGAAGTACTACGAGTTCCTCTACAGAGATACATATAACAGCAAGGTACTTACAGAAGGTGTTCAAGAAGCAATATCGTACTTCGATAACATAGCTCAGAACTTGAAAAAGGAGCTTAACAATATTATAGATAACATAAGCAGTGTAAAACCAACAATATACACCATAGACCTGTTAATAGGAATATATGAGAGAATTCATGAAGCTGAAGATCTACTTAACCAGTACTACATGTATCGTAGCTCTGGAACAATAGGTGACGCATTATCAACACTTGCATTAGCTAAGGCTAGAGTTCTCTCACTATATACATGGCTAGAGGTCTTGAAATATGTGGAAAAACATTATCCTAGTAAAGAGATAAGTAGAGTCGCGTTACAGAGAGTAACAAGCATATATATACAGTACTGTAAAGCATTGATAGGATATAGCCAGCTTATAAAGATCGTCGGCGTAAGCTCCAATCTTGAGGCAATAGTCTCAAGATTAGTACAACTTTACGAGAATCATAAATATGTTCAAGCACTAGGAACAAGCTTCTACTATCTATCAAACATAGCATCATCGCTCATGCTAGGATTTTTGAGATACGCAGTCTCGCAGTCTGAGTATAAGACTGCGCAGGTGATAGATCTTCTATTAGAGGGAGCTCATAGTCTAAGAGAAATGGCATTAACGAGCACATATAACCTAGTAAGGAGAGGACTACTACCCATATACTCGATAATGTATATACAGTTCGGAGACTACTACATGAGTAATATAAATACGAACAACATGGGAGCATTCATAGATAACATAACGATGGTATACAACAACTTCATCCTAGCTCAACTACATGATGACATAATAGAGTTCCTATACCTAGCTCAGCATGGTAACATAACGCAGACCTTTGTGCCTGTAAGTCCACAATCAACACCTCAGACACCTACAGTACCATCAGCAGGCTCATACGGATCTAACATAATCATTAGCATACCTGTGATTATTCTGAGCATAATCATATTTCTAGCAGGAATACTCCTAGTAGTAGTCTTCGTATTGCTAGAGAAGAAGTCTACATAACATCATGATTGCTCTCGTAGATGTTCATGCACATCTCGCACGTCAGGAAGTTTTTTCAAAAGCTTCAGAACTCATAAAAGATGCTCTAGAGAATAATGTGAAAGTAATCGTAGTATCTATACAGAATGATATAGAACTGAGAAATGGGTTAGAATTACGTAAAATATATAGCACGATCACTTACTTATCGATAGGTCAAGAGCTTTCTGACTTCACTATACATACATATAACATGTTCTCCAAGATCATACCTAGACTCGTAGAGGAGAGACATGTCATTGCTATAGGTGAGGTTGGGTTAGACTACTCTAAGATTCGAGATAACATTCTTAGAGATATTGCACGTGCAATATTTGAGAAGTGGGTAGAACTTTCAAAGAAGCTTGATATACCTATAATAGTTCATTCGCATAGAGCATATAATGATGTTCTAACAATATTAGAGAAGTATGATGTTAAGAAAGTAGTACTACATGCATATAGCGGTGGAACAGAGACTGCTAAGAGAGCAGTAGATAGAGGATACTACTTTTCTATTCCTCCAAGCATAATGCATTCTAAGCAGAAACAGAAACTGGTTAGTGTAGTACCTCTGGAAAATATGTTACTCGAGAGTGATACTCCTGAGCTAGGTCCAGTATTTGGTCAAGAGAGCAAACCATCACATGTTAAGATTGTTGCTGAAAAGATTGCAGAGATCAAGAAGAAGAGTCTAGAGGAGGTTGCATATGTTACTACTAGAAATTTTGAAAGATTATTCAACATGAAGATACTAGACTAGACTTCTTCAGGACCTCCCCACTCTGTCTCATATCTTGGACTTAGTCCTCTCTTTCTTAGAGCCTTCTTCAGCTTCTTATGCACTCTCACGACATTACGGAAGAGTAGATGTAGTGCGTCTCTCACAGCTTTTATAGGATCCCAGTCAGTTACGGTAACTACGTACTCGTCGTATGGATCCTTCAGCTTTATGTGAACAGAGTATTTGCATCTTTTTTCAACATTTTCCTGTTCTTCCGTACATTCATATACTTTAACCGTCATCTTTATGTCTATTATGTTCGTAAGTCTGTTAAGCTTACCATAGTAGTGTGATACTATCTTCTCTAGAAGCTTCCACTTATCTTCAGGAAGCTCGAGCTCTATCTTTGCTGGAATCGGTATTACTACCTTCTCTCCCTGTAGGAACCTCCTTATTATGTCTAGACCAGAGAACACTCCATAAATCTGTTCTCCCTTCATCACAGGTAGTCCAGAGATTCCTCTCTCTATGAGTCTACGAAGTACAGCACTGACATCCTCCTTCTCTTGAGCAGTGACTACAGGATACGTCATTATGGCCTTGACAGGTGCTGCAAGAATCTCATCTTCAGAACCTGCAACCTCTCCGAGAGTCTGTCTTTCAGGTATTGAAGCATAGTAGAGTCTCTCTATTATGTCTCTCATCGTTACTATACCTACCAGCTTGCCCTCGTCTAGTATAGGCATTCTCGATATTCCTCTTCTAAGCATCTCCCACTTCACCTTAGCAACAGGGTCGTTCACGTTAGCTGTTACTGCTGGAGAGCTTGCATAATCTTTTACAGGACCAGGCTTCACGTATCCTTCATCTACTAGATATTTTGCGAATGGTTCTCTTCTTATTATGCCTATAACCTTGTTATCCTTGTCTACGACTGGTAGGTTCTTCATTCTTAGAGTGTAGAATCTGTACGCTACTATCTTTATGTCAGTGTCTGGAGTTACTTTATGAGGACCGCTCATTACGGCCTTGACCTTAGATAGTGGACTTACTCTACGCTCAAGAAGATCCTTATATGTCACGGTTCCTATAAGTCTTCCATGATCGTCTACGACAGGTATGGTCGAGACGTTGTACTCTTTAGCAAGCTCTATGACCTTGCTTATTCTCTCCTTAGGCGTTACAGTAGGAAACTCGGTCTCTATTAGCTCTTCCGGTAGCACGAGTACTATATCATGCAAAGATAATATTTTAGTGTTTGGTCATGTTCTAAGACTGTAATACCATGAGAGAGCTATTTAAAGGACTTCTACCAGTTCTACATAACGTAGCTAGCGTTCATAGAGTACTCGAGTTTGTACGATTATGTACATCATTTAACTGTAACAGCATCATAATAACAAGACCAACAGGAGCAGCAGCACAGCAAGGAATACCAGAAGCATTCAAGATAGCTCTAAAGGAGGGAACAAGCATAGTAGTACTAGGAGAGCTCAAAGATGTTCTAGATGTAGTAAAGATAGAGAAACTATATCTACTAACAGCAGAAGAGGAGGGTGAACCACTTGAGAATATCATTGAAGAAGCAGCAGACCTGCTCAAGAGTGGAAATAAGATTGGAGTAGCAGTACAAGGGCAAGATCTACCATTTCTACCAAGAGAAAAACAACTTGGAACATGTGTAAAAGTACTTGAGAAAAGGACTCCAGCAACATCTTTATGTACAATATTTCTCTGGGAACTATCTAAAAAGCTCACGTAGAACATCATTAACATGATCACAGAGGTTAGATAGGATTCTCATAGCTTTATCAGGGTCATGTCCTCTACGTAGGACAGATATATGTCGAGGATTTATGCCAGATATCACAATACTCTCATCAACATAGAGAGAAAACGTGTCAAGATGTTCTAATGGGTGTAGAAGTAGGTGACCATGTATCCAAAAATACTCTAATCCACGAGGATCAACTCTTCTGACGACGTCGTGAGTAAACTTGACGTCAGCTATATCGCATACTCTAGCTCTAGTATTTCTATCTATCCTACTTGGAAAGTTGACTGATATCACTGCTATAGGATCCATTCTATCTCTCATATCAAGAACGAATCTAGTGACCTCCTCTATTATACGTGTCAGAATCCTATCATTCGGATTGAAACATGACTTAAGATACATGGAAAATGCTATTCCAGGAATATTTCTAGCTATTGAAGCATAAATACATGCACATACTGTGCCTGATGCTAAGAGTGCTTGGAGACCAGTATTATCCCCCATATTTACACCACTAAGAACAAGATCAAAATCTCCTAAAAAAGAGAAGGCGTATATGACTGCGTCACATGGTCTTCCTGAGATCACGCACATCTCTATACCATCAATCTCTGTTCTCCATATTCTTATTGGTTTATGAAGTGTCACGGCTAGACTACCAGCAGACTGCGGTTTTTCTGGAACTACTATGTTTACTTCTAGTCCAGGTATCCTATTTACAGCGTTACATAGAAGTCTCAATCCTGGGCTTAGAAAACCATCATCGTTCGTTATTAGCACCCTAGTCATTATGATCCTAGTAATAACTACCTTAGAGAACGTAATATAAAGGAGATCTCATAATACTCTAACGTGACACCTGAAGAAGAGAAGGCAAAAGAAGAAAAGAAAGAGGAAGTAGTCGAGGTTCCACTGAAACCAGTAACTAGAGAAGACATAAGAAGACTAGAGACAGCGCTATTAGTTGCATCACTATTCACGCCAGAAGTAATGGAACTACTCAAGAGCGGTGAAAGACTGACATGGATAGACTCTCTAGCAACAGCTGCAGGAGCATTAGCTAGAGAGAAGGCTGGAATGTCTATCAAGCAGATAGCTGAGGAACTTGGAAAGACAGAAGCAACAATAAGAAAGCATCTGAAAGGAGAGACCAAGGCTGGACAGATAATTCTCAAGACATATGAGAGATTTCTGAAGGAGGGAGTGAAGATAGAGATACCATTCCCAGGAACAATAGAGGCTCCAGAAGTAGAGAAGCTCAGGAAGGAGATCGAGGAGTTGAAGAAACAGGTTGAGCAGTGTAGAGAGGAGCTAAACAAGTTTAAGGAGAAGATAGAGAACATAAAGAAGATTATTGAGTCGTAGAGGACGATAAATAACCTACTTTTCTTCAAGTCTCTTAACTATCTTCTCAACATCTATACTCCTTGCTACCCTATCTAGGACAATGTTTATTCTCTTATCACCCTTCCTGTACTTTCCACTTGCAGACATTATCTTGCTTATTGTCGTGTACGTGTCATAGTTCACTAATATTAGTGGTACTCCTCTTTCTTCTGCTCTAGCAATGACTCTTGGACTCGGCATTATTCCTCCAGTAAGTATTATAGCTCTAGTATCTGTCTCGAGAGCTAGCATTATGATGTCGGCTCTATCTCCACCTGTTATAACTATCTTGTTAGGTACTGAACGCATGTATCTAAGTGCTGCATCTGGAGTCATTGCTCCAACAAGTATATGCTCATACGTCTGGTCAAGCTTGTCTTGGCCTACTATGACCTTGCCTTGAAGCTCCTCTACGAGCTCTCTTATGCTTGGGTTTAACAGGTCTAGATACTCGTCTACCACTCCTAGAACATCAACATCCTCCTCCTTAAGCATTCTACACCATTCATCAACTATAGACCTCATCCATGGTCTCACGCAGTTAAATATTACACCTATCACCTCTAGATCTCTTGCCTTAGCTAGCTCTACTGCTGCTAGAACATCACCTATAGAGTCCTCTGATCTAGGTCTAGAAACTATGACAGCTTTAGAATCTATCTCACGTGCAATATCTATCTCCATTATCTTGCCAAGTATTCTATGAGTAAGAGACTTGTAACCTACTGTGAGTACTAGGTCGTATCTCGATTTTAGATCTCTCCAGTTTGATAGTACTGTCTCAAGTATGTCGCTTCGAGACATCTTTCGCATTAAGTCAACATATACTGCCCATCCTTCTACTTTTATTGGACATATCTTCTCTAGAGGCTCCTTACTTCCAGAAAGCTCTAACATTATTTCTAGAGTCTCATCTCGAGTGCCAGAGCTCACATACATGAATGGTCTATACGGTACTACTCTGGTACCTCTCTTCACGAGCTCTGATATCAATGCTAGCGCTATCGTGGTTTTTCCTGAGCTTCTCTCCATTGAGGCTATGTATAGGGTCCTCATCATCTCACCACTACCTTTACGTCTATCGCAAACACGGCATTATCTGTTACTAGGAGAGGATTTATGTCCATCTCAACTATGTCCTCAATGCACACAGCCAGAGACATCACTTTAAGTATAGTGTTAACTATCATATCAATGTTTACAGGTCTACTTCCTCTATAGCCCATCATTATCTTACCTATCTTGGTCTCATATATCATGTCTAATGCTTCAAGTCTAGTGAATGGTGCTATCCTCATTGATACATCTCTGAATAGTTCAACATATATGCCACCCATGCCAAACATGATTACAGGACCAAACTGTGGATCACGTGTAAATCCTATTATTGCCTCGTATCTTCCTTTGATCATCTTGCTAACATGTACTCCAACTATTCTAGCATGTGGTGCAAATATTCTAACTTTCTCCATTATGTCTCTAAATGCTGCTCGAACTTCCTCTGGACTATTGATATTCAGTTTTACACATCCAATATCACTCTTATGCAGGATGTCGGGAGAGACTATCCTCAGAACAACAGGATAACCAACCTTCTCTGCTATATGTACAGCCTCATCCTCTGTCCTAGCTAGACCACCGGGTGGAACGTCAATACCTATACGTGATGCAAGCTCTAGAGCCTCGTCTAGAGTCAGAACTCTTCTACCATCACTCTTAGCTCGCTCTATTATCTCTCTTATAGCTTTAACATCTATCTCGATTAGTGTTATCTTCTCACTTATGTACTCTAGCACTTTTGCTCTAAGCTTAAACCATCTATCGAGCACTGATAATGAGTCGACAGCATCTTCAATATTTGAGTATACTGGTACTTTATTGATGACTAGTTTACGAGTAGCTTCTTCAAAACTTTCACCACCTAGAAAGGCTACGAGAACGATCTTCTTACCAAATCTGTTAACTATGTTTACAAGCTTATCAGCAAGTTCTGAAGGTCTTGTAGTAGCTTGTGGAGTAGCTATTACAAGGACGCTGTTAATTTCAGGATATTTTAAAACTATGTCAAGAACTTTACAGTACCTGTCAGGATCTGCATCTCCTAAAACATCTATTGGATTATGTAATGCTGCTGCTGGAGGAAGAACCTGCCTTAACCTCTCTATTAGGTCAGGACCTATCGATGCAAGCTCTATACCAGCCTTCTCACATGCATCAGTTGCAACTATTCCAGGTCCTCCAGCGTTTGTTACTATGACTAGTCTAGGCTTATCAAGCTCTGAGGGTCTACTGTATCTTCCTGCTAATCTTATGAATGATAGAAGCTCACGTAGTGAACGTACCTGTACGATACCAGACTGCTGAAATGCTACCTCATAAACTCTAGCACTTCCTGCAAGTGAGCCGGTGTGAGATGATACTGCTCTAGCACCTCTCTCAGTTACTCCAGCCTTTATAGCTACTACGAGCTTGTCCTTTATTATCTCTCTAGCAGTCTTAATGAACTCTTGCCCTCTATCTATGGACTCTATGTACATCAGGACCATCGACGTTGTTGGATCTCTAGCTAGGACATGTAGTAGATCTGTCTCATCTATATCAGCCTTGTTACCTAGTGAGAATATCTTGTTGAAGCCTACTCCATACATTCTTGCTAGATCTATGACAGCTGTTATTACTGCACCACTCTGAGATATGAATGATATTGGTCCTGGAGGAGGAGCATTACTTGCAAACGTTGCATTCAGTTTAACGTCTAGATTCATTATTCCTAGACAGTTTGGACCAATTATACGTGACCCATATCTTCTAGCTATCTCTACAACTTCTCTCTCAAGCTTAGCTCCTTCAGGACCTGTCTCTCTGAAACCTGCAGATATTATCACTATGAGAGGAACACCCTTCTGACCACATTGCTCAACAACTTGAGGAACAATCTTCGCTGGAACAGCTATCACAGCAATATCAGGTGTTTCCGGGACGTCTAGGATTGTTGGATAACATTTTAGTTCAAGAATCTTCTCAGCTCTAGGATTTACCGGATAGACTCTTCCAGGAAAACCTCCTTCAACTATGTTTCTCAGTATTATGTGACCAACTTTCCAAGGCTCGCGAGCAGCTCCTATGACAGCGACAGCCTTGGGCTTGAGTAAGGCTTCAAGTACTCTATCCTCTATCACGAATTTCGACTATATTTAAATTATCTTGAAAAAATAAGTTTGCCGAGGTGCAGAGCTTGCAGAACATCTCAACATGATACTCTAATCATGGTGATACAGCATGATAGTCTCAAAAGCACCGCTAGTACTCAAGTTAGCTGGAGAACATGCAGTAGTGTATGGACGTACAGCACTAGCATGTGCTATAGATAGATACGTGAAGGTGACTCTCAGAGAGAGAGAAGACGGTAAGATAGTGTTCAAGTTCAGAGACATGGTAGAAGAATATAGGAGAGATAGATCATCAAGCTTCTTCAGATACGTTAATGAGTGTATAAGACTGATAGAGGAGCTGCTGGGAGAGAGATTGAGAGGACTTGATGTAAGTATTGAGATGAGTAGAGACGTCTTGCCAGGAGCTGGATTAGGGACATCAGCTGCAACCTGTGTAGCAACAGTAGCAGCATTATGCAGATACCTGAACGTCAAGTATGACATAGCGGAACTAGCATATAATGTAGAGCTTAGAGTACAGAGAAGAGCTAGCAGAATGGATACTTATACATCATCTCTTGGAGGAGTAACTATTGTGAGAAGAGGAGCCGTGGAGAAGGTAGAGCTTGATCATTCATGGCTAAGAATGGGGATAGTACTCTTAAGAAAGTTGAAGAGCACGAGAGAGCTTGTAAGACACGTCTCAGAGCTCAGAGAAAGAGAACCTAAGATCGTAGAGAGGATATTTGACCTAATTGAGGAGATCTCACTGGAGATACTTGATGCGTTGAGAGTAAGAGATGTTGATAAGCTTGGGAAACTCGTTACAAGATGTCACTGGCTTCTTAACATGCTTGATGTAGTTGACTACAGATCAAACAGGATCGTTATAGAGCTTTTAAACAGTACTAACGTCGCCGGTGCGAAAATCAGCGGTGCTGGATACGGAGGTGCCATACTATTCATTCTTAGGAGTAACCTA
>JAADCU010000033.1 GCA_013154355.1 Thermoproteota archaeon
TCTGTTAGGTTTACGCTTATGTTATATTTTAGTATTAGACTTTTCGTTGTTGCTGCGTGGACTGTTGTTGCTGCTATTCCTATTATTGCTACGAGTGCGATTATTGTTAGTAGTGTTGTGAGTCTGTTTAGGGTGTTACTTTTGGGCATATTGCTCGGTAAGTGTTTTGCCTCAGTTTCTTTTTAAGGTATACGCGTGGTTCATCGTGAACTGTATGGTGAACTATATGGTGCACAAATGTGAACTTCATGGGGAAACTAATTTTTATATTTAGGTTCTGTTCGTTGTCTAGATGTATGAAGTGTCTAGTGCTTGTGCTGGATACGTCCTGGAAGGGAGAGTATCCAGCAATGGTGCAAGCACTGAAAGAGTCTGGGTATGAGGTGGATACTGGTATTCTTGCTCCTGATGCTACTGCTAACTACAAGTATGAGTTCGTGTATGCTGGTCCAGAGATGGAGAGTATTGTACAGAACTATGATGCGATAGCGGTTGTTGGTGGTTACAGGATGTACTACATAGTGTGTGGTAGGAAGTTTCCAACACGTAGATTAGAGGTTCCTAGACTTAATGTACAGGCTCTCGAGGTTGCTCTTAAGACAGCAATGAGCCAGAACAAGCTGATAATAGCTCCTCTAGCTGTTCCAGCTTATCTAGCTAAGCTGGGTCTGATACGTGGTAGAAGAGCTACTGTATATCCTACGACAGATCTCATAAGAATGCTCGTTGAGAATGGTGTAGAATTCGTTAATGAGGATATTGTGAGAGATGGTAATGTGATAACTATGAAGAAGATGAACGTTGAAGAACTTAAGAAGAAGCTTACATCTAGTTAAGTGAGTAGTCGTGATTAAAGGACTAGAGATATTTGAGGTACCTAGCAAGGTCTTTTTTGGTCCAGGAGCTCTATCTAACGTTACTCACATACTCAACGTATGTTCATGTAGGAGAATACTGTTCTTAACAGGTAGAGTACATAGTAGAAAGTTTGCTGAGAGCGTTCTAGAGAGTGTAGATAAGGAGTATGATCTGGAGATTGTAGATTATGGTGATGTTACTGATGTGTTAAACCTATACCATAAGTATCTTAGTAGGAGGATCGATATTGTTGTTGGGATAGGTGGTGGAAAAGTTATAGATGTTGCTAAAGCTCTAGCATATTTACTCGACGTACCTGTAATCTCTGTACCTACGACAGCGAGTCATGATGGAATATCGTCGCCGTATGTTGCTTATCTTCTTCAGCTTGATCTCAAGCAGAAGCTTAATGTGAAGAAGATATACAAGGTTCCTAAGGCCATACTAGCAGATACAAGCATAATTAAGTCAGCGCCTCGTAGGTATCTTCTAGCTGGTATAGGAGAGATTCTTGGTAAGATAGTTGCTGTTAAGGACTGGGAGCTAGCTGCTAGAGTGAAAGGAGAGGAGTTCAGCGAGTTTGCTGCAAAGCTTTCTCTATCTAGTTATGAGATAGTTATGAGAAATATAGAGAAGTTGAAGATACATAATGAGGAGTCTGTGAGACTAGTAGTGAAGGCATTGATAGGCTGTGGAGTAGCTATGGCTATAGCAGGATCATCAAGACCGTGTAGTGGGTCTGAACACATGTTCTGTCATGCTCTAGATCTCATAGCTAGAGAGAAGGGATTTAAACCACCTCTCCATGGTGAGGTTGTTGCATTAGGTGCATTAATGATGGCTTATCTACATGGTCTAAAGTGGAGAAGACTTAGAAAGATCATGAAGATGCTAGGTCTACCAACAACAGCTGAGGAGCTTGGACTAGATAGGGAGGTGATAATTGAGGCTCTACTGCTAGCTCATAAGATAAGACCTGACAGATACACTATCCTCGGATCTGATGGTCTTACAAGGAAGGCTGCTGAGAACATTATAGATGTTCTAGGCATCGCATGATAGACCTCCTATGTTCAAGAACTGCAGATGCTACATGTTTAGCGATCCTGATAGGTTCTGGCCTCTTACCATCTCTCAGAAATCTAGAGATTATTGTTCGTAACAGTCTGACAGATCTTTCAACTCCTACCGCTCTGACATATATGACGTCGCCCGTCTTCAAGATGACCTTGGCAGGTTCTGGAAGTCTTCTAAACATCTCTAACTTGATTCTAGCCTTATCATCAGGAAAAAGCTTAACTATAGCCTTCTCAACATCTCCTTCAATATCTTCAAACACTATTGATAATATTGGTATCTTAGTCTCCTCATATATTCTATATAGGTCAAGTATGTTATACCAAGATAATATGCAGCCATCTATCATTATGACATGTATGTCGGATCTGTTAAGTCTTCTAAATATTCTGATCACCGTCTCTGTTGCATCATCTCCTCCTACTGTTGCTTCATCAATTATTACTCTCTCCAATAATCCATCGCTTCTATACACTACTCCACAGAATATTGATCTAGGTATCTCTAGGACGAAGCTCTCTGCTACTCCTAGAGCTCTCACAGCTCTTTTACCTAGAAGCGAGGTGATCTTCATCTGCTCTGAGATAGAGATACGTTAAACCTTTAATTTCAATCGTAGACCTATAATAGCTCAGGAAGAGCATGTCTAGAAGAGTCGACATTAGATGGCTTGAGAAGGCTATAAAGTGTATGGAGAAGCTTCTAAAAGACCTAGAGAAGGGCAAGTACAAGAAGTATGGGTTCAAAAATCCTGAAGAGGCTAAGGCGTTCGCCGAGTACATAAGGAGCAAGATTGAGGAATATAGGAAGATACTGGAGAGAGCTGCCGCAAGAGCAAGGTAAGGCTTCACGTGTTCTATAAGCTTATTACTTTAATAAATTCTTGCTTAGTAAGCTATCGAGAACATGTCTCCTCTAGACGTTGGAATATGTATGGGCTTCATATATGTCGCATTCCTCGTCTGTGTCATAGGTACAGGAGCAAGACTAGTACAGCTACTTAGAACACCACTAAACCTGAGATGGGAACTGTACCCAGTACCTCACGAGAAGGGTTACCTAGCAGTGAGAGACGAGGTTCCTCCACTGAGAGGAAGCGGTTTTGCACAGTTCTATCATGGTGGTCTTGGAGAGGAGATAAAGGAGACTTTGAAAGAGATGATCTTTGTTGTCAGAGTATGGAAAGGCAAGAGAAAGCTATGGTTCTTCTCCTTTGCTCTTCATGATGGAATGTACCTAGTACTGCTCTGGTTTGGAGTACTCTTTTTAGCTGCCTTAACACAGCTTGCTGGTATACAGGTAGCACCATACTCACCAAATCTATGGGGAGCTCTTCTAGGATGGGCTGTACTAGGTGCTGGATTAATAGGAGCATTTGCCATAGCTATAGCTACTGTAGGACTCTTCGTATTTAGATGGGTTGACTCAGGAATGAGACAGTACGCAACATTTAGAGACTACTTCAACCTAGCGTTCCTATTTGCCGTAGTCATAACCGCCCTAGTAGCAGTATGTAAGGTAGCTGTTGATGGATTACTTGCAACACACTTCAACATACTGGAGACAGTATACTACCTCTACGATCACGCGTTCAAGTATGCTGTTCTTCAGATGGAGGCATTAATAACGTTTAATCCTTCACTAATATCTAAACTACAGTTCGTGACCTCGCCATTAATGCTAGCTCATCAGATACTGTTCTGCCTATTCCTAATATATTACCCATTCAGCAAGATGGTTCATGGACCAGCAAAATACGTATCGTACCACTACGTGAACTGGGAAGACAAACCATATCAGGAAGGACCACTTCACTACAATTATTGGGGAGTGATAAAGATTAGAGAGAGATAAGATATAGGGTGATAGAGATGACAGAGGTTGAAGGTAAGCTTCCGGGAGCAGGGAAGAAGAGGAGACTAGGCATAGGATTATTCACAGAGGAGGAATATCTAAGATATAAGCAGACTGTATCACCAACATTAAGAAACGTTGACCTCTCACTTGATGGATACTCAGCACTTGGACTACCAGAGAACATACCTCCAGAAAAGGAGAAGGAGTGGGTTGAGAAGTTCCTAACAGCACTAGATAAGCTACTCGACCCTGAAAAGAACTGGACGTTCTATAGACCATTTAAGCTAGTATGGGAGTACTGTGCACGTTGTCAGACCTGTTCTGAGGCATGTCCAGTATATATTGCTAGCGGTAGAAAGGAGATATATAGACCAACATATAGGCTAGAAGTACTACAGAGAATATATAGAAGGTACAGGACCTGGTACGGCAAGTTCCCACTACTTAGAAAGCTGATGAAAGCTGACATAGAGCTAAATGCTAGAGTCATAAAACAGCTTGCAGAGCTATCATATAGATGTACACAGTGTAGAAGATGTGCACTATATTGCCCACTTGGACTAGATCAGGGACTAGTGGATAGAGAGATAAGAAAGATGCTTAGTCAGGAGCTTAACATACATGCAAAAGAGCTACATGAGCTAGGCACGGTACAGCAGCTAAATGTTGGCTCATCAACAGGAATGTCGCCTAAGGCATTCCTGAAGGTTGTAAAGTTCCTAGAAGAGATGATAAAGGAGAAGACTGGACTAAACATAAAGATACCAGTAGACGAGAAAGGAGCAGACTATCTACTAATACATAACGCAGGAGAGTACCTATCATGGCCTGAGAATCCTGCAGCATTTGCAATACTGTTCGAGCTAGCTGGAGTAAGCTACACACTCTCAAGCGAGCCCGTTGGATACGATGCAGTGAACTACGGAGTATGGTACAACGATATTCAGCTATATAAGGTAGCTAAGAGACATTTCGAGATAGCTAGAAAACTAGAAGTAAAGGCACTACTAATAGGCGAGTGCGGTCATGCATGGAAGGCTATCTTGACAGCTGAGAGAGTCATACCTAAGGAGGAGAGAGTACCATTCACGGATGTTCTAATAGTCATGGACGACATAGTTAGAAGAAAGAAGCTCAATCTAGATCCTAACAGGAACAACTTCCCAGTAACATTACATGATCCATGTAATAAGGCTAGAAAAGGTGGAATAGTTGAGGAGCCTAGAAGAATAATAAGCAAGGTAGTACCAGAAGGACAGTTCAGAGAGATGGAACCACACGGCTTCTTCAACTACTGTTGTGGAGGTGGTTCAGGATTTGCAATAATGCATCCATACAACTTCGATGAGTGGAAGATGAAGTTCGCAAGCTACTACAAGGTCAAGCAGATAATGGATGCCTTCAAGGACGTGCTACATACAGATACTCCAAAATACGTATGTGCACCATGTAGCAACTGTAAAGGAGAACTAAGAGACATGATAGCATACTATGGACTATGGGACAAGTACAAGATAACTTATGGAGGACTAGTAGAACTTATCGTAAACGCCATAGTGGATATACCACCATTCCTTGAGCTAGAGTTCCACTAGTTCTACTAATAAAACCATATATACTTCCTTCAAAACATTAAAATTTGAGGAAAAACTAATGAAGGCAAGAATACTCATTATTCATCATTCTTTCAATAGCTGTGGAGGTGGTGAGAGAGTTGCACTACATCTGATAAAGCTATTACAGGATAGTGGGTACGAGGTCATGGTAGGAACAACAGAGAAGACAGATTGGACATATGTACAGAACGTCATAGGAATAAGACTCAGAAAGATACCTAGAGAGTACTACATATCTCCAATAAGGCTCAGAGCTTTCGGAATATATCAGAGACCATTAACAACATTACACATAGCTAGACTTCGCGACAAGGTTGATCTTGTAGTAAACACTCATGGCGATGTAACTCTCCTACCTGCAGACATAACTTATCTACATTTTCCTGTCATAGCATATATGAAGCTTGGATACTTAAGATTCTACTTCAAGTACATGAAATCACCATTCTGGTATCTCTACTTCAGACCTTACTACGAGATACAGACAAGACATGCTAAGAAATGTTTTTATAGATCCATAGTTGTAACTAACTCAAACTTCAGTAAAAGTATTATAAGAAAAGTCATAGGTAAGAATAGTTTTGTAGTATATCCACCAACAGAACTACATGACTATATTAAGATTCTAAACATGAATGATAGAGAGGATGCTGTCATCTATATTGCACGTTTTAGTCCTGAGAAGAATAATCATCTGCTAGTACATATAGCTAAGGAGCTTCCTGAATATCAGTTCTATCTTGTTGGTTCTGCTCATGGTAGAGGAGTAGAATACTACAATTACTGTCTCAAGCTTGCAGAGAGATTGAACGTTAAAAACATCAAGATAATGGCTAACGTTCCTCACGAGACTAAACTCAAGCTTCTAGCATCATGTAAAGTATATGTACACCTCTTTCCAACAGAGCATTTTGGAATAGCACCATTAGAAGCATTAGCAAGTGGACTAGTACCAGTAGTACCCAAACTATCAGGAACATGGACAGACATATGTCTTAGTGGAAGATTTGGTGTAGGATATGAGAATCTAGATGTTAAAGAAGTAAGCGAGAAGATTATGGAAGCATTTGAAAGATATGGCAAGTATAGTAAGGCTGAACTTCTTAAACATCTAGAACAGTTTAGTCCAGAGACGTTTTATAGAAAGATGAGGAGAATCTTTGAGATAGCTCTAGAAAGATGCTCGAAGAAGTAAAGACTATAGAGACCCAGCTAGCTTAAGGTGATGTCTTATCCAGGTCCTGTTAATCTCTTCGTTATTCCAACCATGTATAGTGGTATGCTTATTCTATCACCATAGTAGTGGTGTAGTAGTATCTTTGTTATTTCTCTTAATGCGAGCATTATAGTGACCTTACGTGTACCACATACCAAAGCTGCTTCTTTCCAAGGTCTTGCTTGTAGTACTTTAGCAATTATCATCTTCTCGTACTCGAATGGTAATCTTGGTCTCATACTGCTTGTCTGATAGTAGTATTTTCTACAGAGCTCGAATATTCCATCTACAGCATTCTCATATGTCATGGGTCCATAGGCGTATGCTATTAGTCTGTTTAACTGTGCCTCTGATATTTTTGGTAGACATTCCTCAATATTGTCTAGTAGTGGTATGTTCCAGTCTGTTAGAAGTAGTACAGCTACCTCTGGCTCTAGGTCATGGTATGGACCGTGCAGAGAGTTCACTATTCTCAGTCTAAACTCTCTATTAGCATAATCTACATCTCTTCTAGCCTGCTCTGTTATTGGTTTTACAAGTAGAACACTGTACTCACCGCTTACGGGGTTTCTCTCTGGACTCATATGTACTGGCTTGTACTCGTTCTTTATCCAGAACTTTAGTAGTCTTTCATGTACTCCAAATCCTACACCAACCCAATCTATCCCCTTCTCACGTGCTTCCTTCTCTATTAGTTTAAGCATATGTGAGCCTAGTCCTCTATCTTGAAGTTCTGGATGTGTTGCTATTCTAACTATTCTCCATCCTCTAAGCTTTGCAAAATCTGTAAGCTTCCAGTACTTGACTAATCTATCAGGTATTATGTTTCCAGGAAGCTTCAATCCTTTCGTCATCACGTCAATTATCTCATCGCTTATGCCTCCCTCCTCTGCTAGCTCGACGGCTACTACGATCTTTCCGTTTGGTAATGCTAGTGCTCTTATGAAGTGATGTGGTGCATCAAGCATCATTCCTAGATCATCAGGCTCGTTTCTATAATGTGCCTGTACGTAGATTCCGAAGAACTGTCTAAGCTTGTCCTCTTCTTCTAGAGCAAGCTTCTCTAGATCAGGTGCTAGGTAGATTAGTCCTTCCTTAGATTCTACATACTTGAGATCCTCCTTATCTATCTTAGCAGGTTCGGCATCTAGTAGGAACGTATCAAATAACCATCTTTCTACAGGATCGTTAGGTGCATATCGTATTGGTTCATGCATCTCGTACTCATATACTTTAGTATCTTTTCGTTCTCTAAGATATTTCAAGAATCTTAGACTAAATCCTCTTCCAGCACCTTCATAACCATGTATCGTTGATGCATATACTACTCTACTGTATCTGGCATGTATTCCATATAGTACTGGTAGTGGAACCATAGCTGCCTCATCTACGACTACGAGATCTATACCATCCTCAGAGAGTAGTGAATATGGTCTATAGTAGTCTACGAATATCTGTGCACCAACTCTCACAGTTCTTATGAATCCTGCATTATCTCTCTCGACTATGGGATCGTAACGTAGCTCTCTTAGACCACGAACAACGAACTCCATTAATGTCATGACGTTTGTGAGGTTCATCGCTGTTACAGCAACTCTAACGATGCCCTTGACTCTCCTGAGCTTGTGACAGAATGCTGCTACTGCTAGGCCTATTACAGCTGATTTTCCTCTACCTCTGTCAGCTATTATTATGACGTTTGTTTTCTCTCCTTTTCTTGGTCTATCAAGAATTACTTCTAGAACTTTGAGAGCATTTACCTGATCTTGAGTTAGTGCTAGCTTATATATGCAGGTTGGAAATCTCCTCTTATCAGGTATCCTGATCTCAGGTCTTCTCCAAGGCTCAACCTTCTCTAGAATCTTAGGCTCCTTCAAGAACCTTCCTGAGTCAACATCTATTATACATATACCATCATGCTCATAAAACTTCTTCCATAACCTCTTCTTAAGCAGATGCCTCACATCTTGAGGACCATACTGAGGAACAAGCAGCTGCTCCTGAAACTTTGTGAGAAACTTGACCCATGACTCAAGTGGACGTACGAGCATCACATATATACCGCCTCCACGTACTACTCCTCCTAGTCTACCTATGTCGTTCGGCTTCAAATTATCTATTATGTCCAGTACCGCAAAATCATATGTAGAGCCTAGAAGTTTATCAGTATCCTTGTATGGTCTATGCTCAATTTCTGCTTTCTCAGCTAGTGAAGATATTCTTCGTCTAAAGAACTCGAATCTTCTACAGCTTCCCGAAGCATCATGCTGATACATGTATAGTCCTGCTGGTGTTGACTGTCTACATCTTCTCCATACTTCTGAGAACAGGTCAAGAACACTGTACGTCCAATCTATCAATTTCTCGTCACTATCTCCTGAGAGGACAATCATTCTACGATGATTTAGAAGCATGCCCTGCTCCATGAACTTCTCAAGTATGTCACGAGCGGCCTCCATCTTCGGCAGTATAGTCCTAGTGAGGACTTGTTAAAAAACATGTTCTGACACGTAAGTAAACTTTTATAGCCTAGGCTCAACATGGTTCATACTATGGCAATGCTTCAGATACCCTCACTAGCTTATCCTGTAAAAAAGATAGAGGGGAAGTATATAAATGTAGAGGTCCTAGCATCAAGGACAGATGGCAGAAAGTTCCTGGTCGGAACCATAACCTGTCCATTCACAGGAAGAAAGTTCGAGCTTAAAGTACAGCCACAGCTAGATCAAGCTAGGCCAGGACTCATACAACATGATTCAGGACTGCTAGAACATATCAGAAAGATAGGACAGTATAGAGAATGGATCTATGAAAGAGTAGAACCTTACTCACGAAACAGCTTCCATAAACGAAAATATTTCGTATGTAGAAAATGCGGCTTCAAGACAACTAGATACATTGACGCACTACTCCACCTAGTACAGGTACATAGGTTTCTTACAGAGGTACCATAATGAGAAGAATCTTCCTAGTTACAGGAAGACCAGGAATAGGAAAGACTACTCTAGTGAAAAAGATAGCAGAAGCACTATACGATAAGTACAGTATCAGAGGATTCATAACACAGGAAGTTAGAGAACAAGGATCAAGAATAGGATTCAAACTTATGACAATAGAGAGAGCATTAGGAAAGAATGGAGAAGAGGACTGGCTAGCACATGTATCCCTGTTTAGAGGAGGGCCTAGAGTAGGAAAATATAATGTCAATATTGAAGCTATAGATAACATTGCTGTGAGAACGCTTGAAGAAGCATTAAAAAGTGATATAGATCTAGTAGTGATAGATGAGATAGGTCCTATGGAATTACTTTCAAGAAGATTCTTACCAACTGTTGAGAAAGTTCTTGATAGCGATAAGGTAGTTCTTGCAACAATACATATAAAATGTAGAGAGGATCCAAGACTTAAAAAGATAGTTGATAGAAAAGATAAGCTGCTAGTAGAACTCACGTTACAGAACAGGAACCAGATGTATCAGATAGTTAAACATGAGGTAGAGCAGGCTCTTAGGACATTGAGAAAGAGATGATGAACCTTACGGTAGCAGACTCATGAAGAGACTCCTCTAATCTGACTCTAAGCCATGTAAACGTATACTACACGTCAACATGATGATTAACATAATCTCATCATCTTTTACCTAAACGTTGAATGAAGTATACGAGGTAATTCTAGGTCTCGTGGAAAATCGTTCAATTTATCTAGGGCTCCTGAAACTATTACACTAGTTGTTAAGTGATCACTATTTATCCTCTTAGCTCACAGCATAGATCGATATGGCGAAGATAACCTGGTCTAAGATTGCGAAGGTGTTGAAGGAGGAGTATATGGAGGGTATGAAGTGTAAGGTCTGTGGTGAAGAGATCGAGGAAGGA
>JAADCU010000031.1 GCA_013154355.1 Thermoproteota archaeon
CTTATTGAGAAGGTTGAGAGGATTTTGGGAGAGTATGGTAGCTGTTGTAGATTTGTGAAGGTCTCTGACCTGTCACTGTCTTATAATGTTGTTGCACATGTTAAGTCTAGTGGTGAGGAGAGAAAGCTGCTTATTAAGGCCGTGTATGATATCTCTAAGGTCTCTAAGGAGGAGGTTGTTGATATGGCTGTGTTGTCTAAGGTTACTTCTGCTGTTCCTCTCATAGTTGGTGTTAAGGAAGGTGAAGAGAAGTTGAGAGAGGACACACTGTATAGGAAGCTTGGTGTTCCTGCTCTCAGTGTTCAAGGCTTCAGGAAGATGCTTATGGGTGAGCCTATTAGACTAGTCAAGGATAGGGGAATAGTCAAGGCTAAGGTTAAGGGTGAGGAGCTGAGAAGAAGAAGAGAGGAACAGGGTCTAAGTCTTGGTGATGTTGCTGAGATGTTGAAGGTTAGTAGAAAGACAGTCTACGAGTATGAGAGAGGTACCTTCGAGGCTTCTGAGAGAACTGCTCGTATATTGATGAAGATCTTTGGTGAGGATATTATAGAGAATGTGGAGATAGAGCCTAAGCTTGAGATCTGTAGGAGATATATAGAGAGTAGAAAGGTTTCTGCAGAGGACATATCTAGAAGATTCTCTATAACTCCTGAAGAAGCCTATAAGCTTGAGAAGACTCATGGCAAGCTTGTACTATCCTGCTCAGACAGTGAGAAGTACATGGTGATATCAAAGAGAACACTCCTAGATGAGGCAAGAGAGATTGCTCAGATACTTGAAGTTGATACTCTCATAAATGGAGAGTAGATGAGTACAGAACTCATAGAGGTAACTGAGGGAAACACTAGAGTACTAGTACCTAACTTAGAGAGGTATAGGATTGGTAGAAAGATAGAGCCCGCTCATGCACCAGTATTCTATAACCCAGCTATGGAAGTTAACCGCTCAATATCTGTACTTGCAGTTGAAGCATATTCAAGACTCTTCAACTATAAGGATCTCACAGTATGTGAACCACTTTCAGGAACAGGAATTAGAGGGTTAAGATACTTGTTAGAGACTAAGTGTGTAAGCAAGGTTATAATGAACGATATTGATGAAGATGCTTATAAGCTTATACTCATGAATGTTGAGAAGAATAATGTTCAGAATAGAGTAGAGGTATATAATACTGATGCTTCTCAACTACTGCTCAATCTTAGAGGTAGAATAATAGATATAGTAGATGTAGACCCTTTTGGTTCACCGATAGAGTTCATATATCCAGCGTTGAAAGCTATTAGACATAGAGGTCTACTAGCTGTAACAGCTACAGATGTTGGAGTGTTAATGGGTAGGTATCCTCAGAAGTGTATAAGAAGATATGGTTCTAGGCCAATATACTCTATAGATTATAGTAGAGAGATCGGATTAAGAATACTAGTAGGCTCTATTGCTAGAATAGCACTACAGTTAGACTATGGTATAAGACCATTACTATGCTATTACGAGGGTCACTATTACAGATGCTTCATGATGATTTTAAAGGATAGGTCTGATGCTGTTCTGACAGTTAAGAATCTTGGATATGTACTACATGTAAGAGCTTCAGGAAAAATAGAATTTCTTAAGAAATATCCTACATATAAGATTCGTAGAAGAGATGTGGATGTTGGTGGACCATTATGGATAGGTCATATAATAGATCTAGATTTTGTTAAAGAGATATATGAGATATTGATAAGTGAGAAACAGTATCTGATGAGTAATGAGAAGCTTGTTAAATTGATTGAGGAGTTCATAGAAGAAGCGCCTTTAAGTAATGTTCCTTACTATACTACTAGCATGATATGTAGAGGACTTGGATCAGAAGTTAGTTCTAGAAGACTCATAGAAGCTCTTCGTAAAGCTGGAATTGATGCATCTAGAACTCATATGGATCCTAGAGGTGTCAGAGCCTTAGAGGAAGTAGAAGTTTTGAGAGAGATAGCTTCATCAATACTAGATAGGGAATGAGAAAGCTACTACTCATAGCTGGACTACCATGTGCGGGAAAGACTACTGTAGCCAAGATACTTTCTGAGCTAACTAATGCTCCAGTAATAGTTATGGGAGACGTAATTAGAGAGATATCTGAGAAGACGGGAGAAGAACCTCATAAAGTTGCTGTTGGTCTCAGACGTAGAGAAGGTAGGAGAGCAGTAGCGATGAGAGTTCTAGAGAAATTGAAGAATATTCAAAGTAGTCTAGTAATAGTTGAAGGTGTTAGAAGCATAGATGAGGTTGAATGTTTTAGAGAGAACGGTTACGATACCTATCTAATATATGTAGTTGCTTCTAGACCTGTACGTGAGAGAAGAGCATTATCTAGAGGACGTGAGGAAGATGTGAAGCATGTTCCTACGATAACGTTGAGAGATCTCAGAGAATCTATATATGGTCTAGCTGAGCTTATAGTGTATGCTGACATGATACTATTAAACGAGTTCGAGAGAGTTGAAGATGTTAGAGAAGCATGTATAAACCTCTTGAGAAGACTTAACATAGTATCATGAAGATAACTGTATGGGTAGAGATTAGACCTAGTGAAGATGTTGAGAAAGTTAAGAAGGCAGTACTTAACATAGTTTCACCAACGATAATAAACTTTGAGAAGATTGGTGATAGAACATACCTAGTTGCCTCAGCTGCTAGCTGTAGAGCATTATATAAGCTTAGAGAGCTAATACGTAGACAAGAGATAGAGGACTCTGCTAGGCTAGTACTTACTCGAGGAATAGTCTCTGAAAATAAGATTGTCATCCATGTTAATAAGCAGGCAGCATATGCTGGACATCTGTCATTTGTTACTGAAGAGAAGGAGAGTCCTCTAGGTCCTATCACCATAATCATAGAGACTAACAAGCTTAGACAGCTAATAGACTGGCTAGCTCCTAGAACAGTCAGAGGTGAGAGAATTTATGATGTTGAACCTCCAGAAGATTGTTAAGTTTCTGATACTATCTCTATACTATACTCATCTTTTACAGGATTAGCTAACAATCTTCTACATGCCTCATCAGCTATCTTAAAAGCCTCCTCCTTACTATTAGTCTCTACCTCAAGATAGTATACTTTACCAGATCTTACCGATCTTATCTGTCTCAATCCAAGATCCTGTAGACAGGATAGTGCTACAGCTCCCTCAGGATCATGTAGGTCTTTTCTCAGTCTTATCTCTACTCTAACTATGTATCTCATATCTACTATTCACCATACATGTACGTTATCAGGCCTTTACCAGGTATCCACTCCTTTATCATATATCTTTCAAGTCTTCTAGACTTGTATGCTCTCCTTATTATCTCAGCATTCTCGATCATCTTCTCTATGGAGGCTCTTGACCCTATATCTAGCCTATATATGATCTTCCATTCTCTAAGTCTTACTAGCCCACTAGTAAGAACCTCGTTCACCTTGTGAGCTGCCTCAGGTATGGTCTCTCCAAATCCAGCTATCTCGACAGCTCTAGAACCTACTGTTATAAGATCATTCTCTCTCTGATCGACAGAGCCATAATATACTCTACATCCTCTCTCTTTGATTTTATTCTCGTCTATCTCCATCACATGTCCCTGCGCTAACTTTCTATCTAATGGATATCCTAGTGGTGCTACTGCCTTTACTACTACTGCAGTATTCTTGAACTCTAGTTTTATCTTTGGTAAAGATCGTGATAATATTGCTTCAAATATGTCGACTATATCTGTCTCTAGTACAGATAGCACGTTAACTCCTTCAGGATCTCCGAACCTAGCATAACACTCTATGACTGTTGGTCCCCATACTGGTGTAAGCATCATCTGTCCTGATATTATGCCTCTATACTCTACGCCAAGCTCCTTTCTGACAGCTTCTACAAGCATCTTCACTATCTGTACACTCTTCTCATACTCCTCGTTAGTGATGAATGGTAATGTTACTCCAGACCCCATTATTGATCCCATACCACCAGTCTCAGGACCTATACCATACTCGTACGCGTGCTTATAATCCTGTACTAGCGGTAATGGTAGAACATTGATTCCATCAGTAAAACATTGTAGAGTATACTCTATACCTTCAACCTTCTCCTCTATCAGTATCTTATCCTCTATATCAGTGTACTTTGAGATCTCTGTAAACAGTTTCGTGACGTGAGCTTCTTTTACTCTACTACGAACATCTCTTAGATAAGCTTGAAAGTCTGCAATAACTTTAACACCTTTACCACCGAACTGTCTAGCTGGCTTTATTGCAACGCTCTCTCCTGTCTCTCTAATAAATTCTAGAGCTTCTCGAACATCTCTAAATGTCCAGAACCTCAGTCTGCCAGGTATGTCATACTTCCACATTAGTCTTCTCATAAATGCCTTAGACTGTTCTATCTGTGCAGCTTCTCTTCTAGGACCTATACATGGTACTCCCTCGACCTCTTCTACAGCATTAACAACGCCTCTAAAGAGAGGTTCCTCTGGACCTATCACTACTAGGTCTATTCCTTTATCTCGCACAACCTTGAGAACAGTCTCAGGATCGAGAAAATCTCCAATAACTATCTCTCCGTCTCTGGCCTTGCAACATCTCTCTATTCCAGGATTACGATGTTTCATCAGTGCATAGAGTCTTATCTTATGACCACTTCTCGCTATTGCTTCAGCAATAGCATGTTCTCGAGAGCATTCTCCTAGGAGAAGTATCTTGCTCACCATGGTGATCTACCACCCATGCAGTAAGTACATACCCTATCCTCGTCTATATTAAAAATTTTAAACGTCTCATAAACATCTTCTAGCTCTGTAAAATAGATCTCATCCACGTTCAATACCTCGGCGAGTTCTCTCCTAGGAACATTAGCACATATGAGCTCACTCTCGTCAGGAATCTCCATGTAGAAGGGACACTTTCTAACTATTGGTGGAGACATTATGAGAACAGACGTCTTACAGGTACCTACCCTATTCCGTAGATACTGTACTATGCTTCTTAACGTGACTCCTTTAAGAATACTATCATCAATAAGTAGCACATTCTTACCTGCAAGCACGGACCTTATAGGACTCATCTTTAACTGTACACCTATCATCCTCTCTAAAATATCTTCAACAAGCGCTGACCTGACTCTACGTCCTGTCTGTACAAATCCTATATAGTACTCTAGTCCTGTCACTCTAGCATACTCTAACGCATATATGGTACCTGTCTCTGGAATACCTACGACGATATCGTAATCTTTCAACTTATATCTATCTGCAGCTCTCCTAGCTAGCTCTCTCCTGAACCTATATACTGATATGTTGTCTATAGTGCTGTCTAGTCTTGAGTAATATATGTATTCTAGAGCACATACATAACCTATCTTCTTCGACTTAGAACGTTCTACAGAGTACTTACAGACTTTCACACATGATCCTGGATCGATGTCAGCTCTCAAGTCAGCACCAACGCACTCTATGGCACAGCTCTCGCTTGATGCTACTGCAAGATCGAAACCATATGCACCTATCTGCATGGGCTTTAGACCGCTTGGATCTCTATATATGAGAACTTCTTCGCTACTAGATACTGCTATGAGTGTTAGAGGTCTCTTAACCTTCTCTGAGAGTTCATTCAATATTTCAGAACCATCATCAACATCTTTGAACGCGGATATCACGCCTTCCATTATCTTGTCCTCTATGTCAACTATCGGAGAACAGGAGACTACTAGATACTCAACATCGCCTTGATGTTTATACACTATGTTTCTACCCTCCACGATAGGTGTAGTAACCCATCCTGCTCCATACCATCCCTCTATCTCTAGAAGCTTCTCAACGTTGTATGATCGTTCTACATCTCCTCCACCTTCAAGCATCTTAGTCTCGTTACCACATATATACATTCCGCTGCTTGCCTGTCCTCTATGGTTCAGAGCAAGCAGTCCATAATACAGGATCTTGCTCACGTTCCAAGTCTCATCAAATGCATACACTGAGAACAGTCCAGTCACATTGCATAGACATTTAACAAGGTATTTAAACACTCCAGTTCTATCAAACGTGGATCTACGCAACACGTTTAAATTAGTCAGTTTAATATGTGTAGCAAAAATGTGTGGAATAGCTGCATGTATTGGCTCTCTGGACAGCTTCTCCATAGTTAGATTCATGCTCATACAGATACAGCATAGAGGTCAGGAAGGAGCTGGAATAGCATGGTATACTCCTCAAGGAATACGATTAATAAAGAATTTCGGACTAGTAACACAGGCAATACCTGACATAAACGTGAAGACAAGTCTAGCAATAGGACATGTAAGATACTCTACCACTGGCACATATATGAGGAACGTAGAAGAACTTCATCCTATGTACGTTAGAGATGCTGGAGTTGAGATAGCACTAGCCTTCAATGGTACGATAACAAATTATAGAGAGATAAGGAGAGAACTTTCTACATCATATGTTTTCAATACCGATACAGATACTGAGGTTATACTTAAGCTTGTACATAGAGAACTTAGGACTAGGAACGATATCGTAGAGGCTGTGAGAAGCGCACTATTACGATTATCAGGTTCTTACTCTATAGTAATGATGATAAATAATAGGTTAGTTATAGCTAGAGATCCTCTAGGTTTCAAGCCTCTCTCTTATGCAGAGGTTGATGGCTCTGTGCTAGTTGCTTCAGAGAGCTCAGCAATATCTACTCTTACAGGTCTTGAAGCTAGAGAGGTGGATCCAGGAGAAATCATCGTAATACACGACGGAGAAATAGAAAGGTATGAGCTAGGTGTAGATATTAAGAAGAGAGCTTACTGTGCATTCGAGTACGTATACTTCTCAAGACCTGACACAGTATTCAATGGTGTAACAATATATGACTCAAGAAAGAAGATGGGACAGTACTTAGCTGATCTCGAAGATCAGGATATAGATATCGTAGTTCCAATACCTGAGACTGGTAGAATAGCATCATACGGCTACGCTCAGAAGATAGGTAGACCCATCGAGGATGCTTTAATAAAGGTCAGATACATGGGCAGAAGCTTCATAATGCCTAGAGAGCTGAGATCACTCATAGCCAGGTTCGGAATAGTTAGATCTGTCATAAGTAGTAGAAGGATAGCACTTGTAGATGACTCTCTAGTACGTGGTACAACTATGAGAAACATAGTAAAGACACTGAAAAACATGGGTGCAGATAAAGTACATGTTAGAATAGCTAGTCCACCTATAAGATACCCCTGCTTCATGGGGATAGATTTTCCAACAAGAGAGGAACTTATAGCACATGGTAAGACTATAATGGAGGTATGTAAGCACATATGTGCAGACTCTTTAAAATACATATGTACTAGAATGCTTGAGAGAGCCATAGGTAAGAGAGAGGACGAGCTATGCATGGCATGCTTCACAGGACTCTACCCGATACAGATGGACATACTTGAGAAGGAGAAGGAGTTCTTAAGAAGATGATTGTGTAGTCTCTACTCTCCTCTCAACGATCTTCGCTCCTCCATACCCAATATATATTAGCTTATCAGGATTCAGAGCATCTATTACTTCTCTACGATTTGTAGCAACTATGAGAGTTATCTTAAACCTTCTACATACCTCAGCAAGCTTACGAGCAACTCTCATAGCTGTTAGAGCATCAAGATGTGCAGTGAACTCATCTATGAGTAGTAGATTTGGTCTCTCAGCTAGTAGGCTAGCTATCTTAGCTCTCTCCTTCTGACCTGTAGATAGTTCATCAAACCTGGCTCTGTACAGTACTGCGTCAGATAGTCCACATATGTTTAATACCTCTATAGCTGCATGTGCATCACCTATCTTATTATACATGTGTTCTAGAAGACTCTCATTACCAAACTTTGGTTCATGTTCTCCAGGTATGAGAGCTGCTGCTCTAGCATTAGAAGGAACCTCTACTGTTCCCTCTGTTGGAGCATACTTCTCATCTGTCTCTCCAAGCACTCTTCCTAGCACTAGTCTTAGAAAGGTTGTCTTACCTGCTCCTGATGCACCTACTAGAACCACTATTTCTCCAGGATTTATCTGTAGATTGACGTCTCTCAGAACAGTCCTCTCTACCACTCTTCTATCAACTCCGAATGCTCTAAGAACGTCTTGAAGCTCCTTTCTCAGTGATGATAAGTCTAGTGTACTTCTATATACTTTCGCAACTGACTTAAATATTATTGGTCCTGCGAGTGGATCGCCAACACTGTACCTTGGTCTATATAGTCTTCCTCCATGTTTTCTAGCATAAGGATCATTTTTAAGGAACTCCTCTATCTTCTTTCTAGCTATATCTGTAAGCGGGTAGTAGAGTACTGGTCTACCGCTAGCTGTATCCCATAGATATATGAAGCCTGCCTTCTCGAAAAATGGATTATACCTAGCCATCTGTGCTATGACCTCGACAAGATGTTTCTTCCTCTTCATTTCTGGTACTCTTCTCTCAGCAATCCATTCTACGGCAAGTCTCACAGCTAGAACTCCGAGACCATCTCCACGATAGTCTGGGTGTATTACTACTCTAGCTATTCTTGCAGCAGCAGTATTACATCTATGCAACATTTCTCTAAGCATATCTCCAACCATTGCTTTTGCTAGCCTCTTACCATATATGCTAGCTAGCTCCTTATACTTAGTGAAGAGCTCCTTTCTCTTGGTATATGCTAGAGGCCAGAATGTTGGATGAAACCAGGATTTTCCAAATACTTTCTCTCTTATGAACTTCTCTATGACTACAGTACCATCTTCCTTGACTATTCTCCTAGACATTAATGGTATTGGAGTATCAACTCTGACGTAGCCTACTATCCTAGGCTCATATGGTTCTCTCTCAACAAGTTCAAGTACTAGAAATCTAGATGATGGTAATGATCCTCTGATCTCAACAAGCTTACATGGTATATTACATTGTTGACATTTTGGTTGAATATTCGACTCATAGTATCTACCACAGCTTGGACATCTCCATACAGCGACGATCTCCTCCTCTGAAGCATAGTGATACTGTTCTAACTCTACAATCGATACATAGTCCTCTTCTGTAAGAGCTTCTCTTGCAAGAATTTTATACTTGTACAGTATCTTACCTGTCAGAGGATCATATCTAGGATGCTCGACAAGCTTCTGAAAGACAGGCCATACCTTTATTATAGATTTACCATAGTACCTATATAGCTCATAGTCTGTGTAGTCTAGAAAAGTTATGTCTCCTACCTGCTTAGGTTCACCAATAATTACAAGCTTAACTCTCTCTCCAGGTATGAGCCATTGTGCTATGTTTCCCATCATTATTAGATTAAGTCTACCATATCCTTCTACATCTACTTCTACACGTCCCTGCCATCTATATCCATATTTTGGTACATCAACCTTAACGATCTTTCCATAGGTCTCTCTTCTCTGAGCAGTCTCTACGCTCTGCATAGCAGTAACATTATGCTTCTAAGATACTAAAACTTAATTAATAAGAATCACATGCTAGATCTAAACAAGTATGGATAAGCTCAAGGTTCTCGTACTAGGATGTACAGGACTTGTAGGTCAGAGATTTCTAACATTACTTAAGGATCATCCAATGTTTGAGGTAGCTGGACTAGTAGCATCAGAAAGAAACGTTGGTAAGAAGTATAGAGAGGCGGTAAGATGGGTCATAGAGGAACCTCTTCCTGAAGAATTTGCAGAAATGAAGCTTCTACCACCAGATCCTGATAAGCTTCCTAAGGTTGATCTAGTCTTCTCAGCCTTACCATCAGATGTTGCAGAGAAGCTAGAGATAGAACTTGTTAAGAGAGGTCACGTAGTCGTGTCAAACGCGAGCAATAACAGACTTGATCCAGATGTTCCTCTCATAGTTCCTGAGATAAATGCTGATCATCTAGAGATACTTAAAGTACAGAAAAAGAATAGAGACTGGCCAGGTCTTCTAGTGAAAAATGCTAACTGTACAACGATAATCCTCACACTAAGTCTCAAACCTATACAGGAAGCATTTGGTATAAAGAGAATATTTGTAACAACAATGCAGGCAGTATCAGGAGCAGGAATAGGCGCAGACGCAGTACAGGCAGTATCAATAATAGATAACATAATACCATACATAAAGAAGGAGGAAGATAAAGTACAGACAGAGACACGAAAGATACTTGGAACACTAGAGAACGATTCCATAAAATGGGCAAACTTTAACATATATGCAACAACAACAAGAGTACCAGTCATAGATGGTCACCTAGAGTCAGTATATGTTGAGACAGAGAGAGAAGTAGATGTAGAAGAGCTCTACAAAGAAATTGAAAGATTTAACACGAGCAACAAAATAAGCAAACTAAACCTACCAACAAGCCCACCAAAACCCATAGTAATAAGAAAGGAAGTAGATAGACCACAACCAAGACTAGACAGAATGGAAGGAAAAGGAATGAGCATAGTAATAGGAAGAGTAAGAAAACTAGAAAACAACCTACT
>JAADCU010000101.1 GCA_013154355.1 Thermoproteota archaeon
GCGAGATATGCGCCTACGCCTATGACTATTATAGCTATTATGACACCTATAATTATGCCTACGATTTTCTTGGACATTCAGATTTTTCTGAACGTTGACGTAATTATTAAGTATTATTATCTAGATAATTTATTGAAAGTATGGCTAATGTAAATCCTAGACAAGCTATAATTGCCATAATTATTGCAATAGTCGGCACAATAATAAGCTATGTAGGAGGTTACATATATGAAAATATTACGATAGCGATAGTGGGGGCAATAATAGCGATGGTAGGAGTCTTCTTAATACTGAGAGAGATCATCAGAATATTTATGCCACCAATAGAAGAACAATGAGAAATATAGATAGAGCACTTACATCATTAATCATAAGTATACCAGTAGGAAAGTTTCATAAATTATTTAAAAGTAGAGAGATCGTACAATCTAAAGTAGAGACTCCATTCATAGTTAGACTAGATGGAGTAAAGTTCGGCAAAAGACTGAAAAATTTCACGATGCCAAGAGACAGAAGAGTACATGAATCACTAGTATTAGCTGCTGAGAGAATAATAGAGTACATGGGAGCAGATCTAGGATACGTAACCTCAGACGAGATAAACATACTTTTCCTCAAGTACAGTCCTTATAGTTCAAGATTCTTCAAAATAATATCAATATCCTCAGGAATAGCGTCATCAGTCGTTACACAGGCACTGGGTGTAGAGCTCTTCTTCGATTCTAGAATAGTCAAGATATTAGACATTCATGAAGCTTATAAGTATATACTTTATAGAATTCGTGTAGGGTTTAACAATTATGTATCATCAATATATCATATGTATTATAAAAACCGTCACAAAGGTTATACACCTCACATACATGATATGATATGTATTCTACCCAAGCTCGTAGGTAGAAGAATAGAAAGATGGGAACTTTTTGGAACATTAATCTACAGAGAAAGCTATGTTAAACAGTGTAGAGACCTCATAAGTGGACGACAGATAACTGTGGAGAGAAGAAGATTCTCTACATATGAGGTAGATATTGAGATAGTCATGAGACTAATAGAACTTTTAAAGACTTTCTCAACATCTTAATATGATTATTAGATCATTTAGAAATCTACCTATTCTAACTATGTTTCTCATGATTATCCTAATGTTATATCTGTACCTTATCTTACAGAGATGTGCTTCTTCAAGGATCTCATTAGCTGTATAGAGGTGGTAATATCTTTCAACTTTCTCACGTAGCTTCCAGGTCCAGGGTAGTATTATGTCTTGATCTGATATCTCAACGTATCTTCTTAGTGAGGACTTACTTTCTATTCTCCATACTAGGATCACTACATGTGAGCCTTCTCTAGATATTCTGCAGAGTTCTCCTAGAGCTTGAACTCTATCTTTCTTAGTTGATAAGTGATGTATTGTGGCTATACATGTCACTATGTTGGCTGCTCTATCTCTTATAGGTAGACTAGATATGTCTCCACATATTAGGTCTATGTCTCCTACACATTCTTTCAACTTCTTCAACATGTTCAATGAGATGTCAACGCCTACATACTTCTCCCTATACCTTTCATATAAGTACCTAGCATTAGCTCCCGAACCACATCCAACATCGATCAGTCTTACACCATGGTTAGCTATCTTGTCTAGCACCTCCACGAGGCCTTTCCAGGGTCTTGTCCTCGATTCATCAAATACTTGTGCTATCTTCTCATAGCTCTCCTTCACTCTCTTTTTCAGATTGATCTCGCTCATGGAGCCATCTTATCTTACATACATCCAGTGCTTTACCTGTCTTAAATACGTTAATCACGTTCCATAGCATGAGTACTGCAAGCACGTGTTTACATATTCTTCCTCTATACATTGCTGCTTCACAATTACACTTGTAGCCGTAGTATCCTACTGTGACGTAGTAGTACTGGCCTGGCTTGCTCTCAGATGGTACCCTAGCTCTTACTCCAATGATCTCATCGTTCTCTATCTTTATGTCTATTATCTCTGCTGCTCTTGCAAGGTTTAATGCGTCTAGAACTTTTTCAATTCTTACGTTCAGTATCTCACTTATCTTCTTCGCAAACTCTCTTATCTCTCTTCCTATCTCTCTAGTTACTTCTACTAGATCTTTCTCACTCACTTCTCCTAAAGTTTCGGTCTTCACTCCTTATAAACAGTTCACCAGACCATCACTAATATTAATCTTTCGCAGATAAAGTGAGAACGTGAAGATAACAACATTATCAAACATCAGACACTACTTTAGATGTAACATGTGTGGAGCATGTTGTAAAGGAAGTGTTGAACTAACACCAAAAGAATTTGAGAAGATAAGAGAGCTCTCTAGAAGACTTGGAGTAAGAGTACCAATAGAGCTCAGAGACTATATCTATATATCAAAGATAATTATGAAACCAATAGAAGATTCTGAAGGAGAAAAATGGTGCGTATTTCTCAAAAAAGAGAACAATAAAGCAATATGTCAAATATATGATGAAAGACCATCATTCTGTCGTCTCTATCCACTCTACATAGGATACTCTAGAGAACAAGAAATGATATATGTAGACATAGTCCACTGCCCAAACATGAGACATAACGATCCTACCGATAGGGAACTCATAGATCAGGAATACATAGAGAAACAGGTTAGAGAAGTAGTGGAAAGAGATGAGTATCTACTAAACATAGTACCAGCATTAGACAGAGAAAGTGTCGTACTTGACCTTGGGGATAGCATGATATTGACAAAACTCTATAAGAAGTTTGAACTAGTTAGAAAGATAAATAGGATAATTATGGAAAAAATATTATCTACTAGTTTAAAACTACGTGATATCTTAGAAATATTATTTAAAGTTCAATCATGTATAAAAGACTCTACAATAGAGACTTCAAGTAAAGATCTATCAACTCTCGAGAACATAGAGAATGTAATTCTTGGAGGAATAGAGAAACTATTTGACAAGTATAGATTCACAGACTCAGAGTTCTCTCATATTATGAATCTCATGATGAGCGACATGGGGATATATGTTGACGAGAACTTGATGATAATACATGATATGGTCTCCATGAAGAGTAGGCTCTTCAAGATTGATTATTCTACACTATTTAATACAAGTGTTAGCGATATCTTGCTGATAATTGATGAGTATCTTTGTCAGAGGTTTCCAGTATTTCATCAGATATATTATCTTCCCCTGGAGATGTTTTACTCTCATGGTATTGTTCCAATAATAATCATATTAACATCATACTATGCCTGTCTACGTAAGATTCATAGTGTTGATGAGGTAGTTGCATGTGTTGATATGGGAGGATTACCCTACGTTTTCAAGTATGTGAGCACCTTTATCAAGCTTACGTATACGTCTTACTCGCAAGATAGCTGGCGTAGAGTTATAGAAGTCTAGTACGAGCCTAGTTATGGCATCTTTCCACTCTATTGTTCTTCCGCTACGAATCTCCTCCGTTATCAATCTCTTATCTTCCCGCAGTCCTATTCCACAGCGTGGACACATTATCTCTACGTACCTCTTCTTCTCTAATAAGATCAGATTTGATCCACAGAGTGGACATCTGTAGTTTAGAGTTATCTTGATCATCGATTATTTATGTGCGTATACGTCTTTTATACCGTTTCCTGTATCCTATCTCATAAGTATACACTAAAACTTTCGGAGAACCTTGTGGAAGATGCTTGAGATCCTCTCCACAACATCACTATACCTCGATAACACGAAGCTAGACCGAGGAAGCTCAAGAATGATCTTCTCTCCTAGGTCTCTACCTGACGTATCTATGATAGATGCACCACAGACACGAGCACAGACGTATGCTGCAGATATGTCTACTACACGAAGCTTATCTCTAACATCTATGAAACCTGTAAACTTTCCTAAGATGGTCTGCATCATCTCTATGCTTGCTGCTCCAAAGATCCTTACCTTCACGTCAGGAAACGCTTCCCAGAACTCTCTGAGAAAGCTTAGCATGATCTCTCTATTACGTGGTTCAACATATATGACAAAGCTAGGCTTCTCATGAGGAACCTTATCAAACATTATGTCATCTCCCTCAATCTTAAACATATTACAATTTCTATCTGAGTAATATATTATGTTTCTTGGGACATAGTTTACAACTCCTATCTCTAGATCTCTTATCATTGTTTTTTCACCTCTATATACTCCAGCTGCTATAGATACGGCATAGAATGGTAAGTTTGATACAAAGTTTGCTGATCCATCTAGAGGATCTACCACGAATATGTATTTAGGATAAGTGTTGCTGGTTCTCACTACTCCATGTTCTTCACAGACCACTATACTTTCTATTTCTCTTCTCCTTATCTCCTCTATTATGAGGTTCTCCACCTCGAGATCTATCCTACGTGTCACATCATCCTGAGTCTGAGCAACTATGTCTAATGAGTCTCTATCTAACGCCTTCCTTCTCAAGAGCTCTCCCGCCTTCCTAGCTATATCTAACGTTATCTCAAGCAGATCCATTTTGTGGACTAGAAAAAGTTAAGTATTAAACGTATTATCTACCGTCTACTAACATGATGAGCACGCTGGTAGCAGAATAGATGAAGATGGTCAGAGGTTCTGATCAGACGGTACGTGAACTCTTCATTCTTCTCTGTTCCGGGAGCTGTCATCACCTCTAGTGACATTAGTCAAGGAACTTATCTACATTTCTCCAGATTGGTGCTAGGTGAGGTGCTATATAGTACTCGTTTATCACTTTAACATCAAGCTTCTCGAAGTCTCTTATAGCGATGTTGCAGTACATTATTAGGCCAAGCTTGTTTAACTCTACTACAGCTATCTCAAGCTTCTTCATATCTACCTCCTCCTCGCCATATATCTCCTTTATCTTGTCCTTATAGTGCTCTCCTAGCCACTTCTCATCAAACACTATGGATCCAGTGGTCATTAGTTCTCTATCTAGTGCTAGAACTCTCAGAAGCTTCTTAGCATAATCACTCATGAGCTTGAGCTTATACTTTATGTTCTCAACGTGTACTCTGCAGAGCTCCTCGTTCTCAGAGAAGTACCATACCAGGAACATGTTTATTATCTGACTCATCTTCATCTCTCTATCACCAATCTTGACTATTGTCCTGAGAGCTTCCTTAGGATCAGGTTGTGCTCCAAGGTCTTTCAGGATCTCCTCAGCTATCTTGTTCCACATTTCTCTGAAGTCTCTATATCCTAGTGAGAAGTATACTACATAGTGCTTATAGACGCACATATCTATACAGTGTAATGCTATCCAAGCTCTATCAAAGTTGTATATTAGGTTACGATTCTGAAGCTCTTTCTCGAACATCTGTTTAAACTTCCTGTAAGCCTCCTTCAATTTCTCGTCAATGACGAGCTCTACCACAGGACTATATGATAATGACGAGCCTCAAAAACATTCCGAACATGTGTAGCAAGGGTACGTATATAAAATAGATAACTTATAGTACTATCAGAAACGTGTGTGGCATAGTAGGAATAGCATGCTTAGAAATTGAAAACATTGGAAGGATGATCAGAAGATGCTTAGAGAGACTAGAGTACAGAGGCTATGATTCTGCAGGAATAGCAGTAATACAGAATGGGACACTCGTGGTCAGAAAAGGTAGAGGAAAAATAGCAGAGCTCAACAGAAAGCTGAAGTTCGATGAGATATATGGAAGAGTAGGCATAGGTCACACAAGATGGGCGACACATGGAAAACCTAGCGACGAGAATGCTCACCCACATACAGACTGTAAGGAAACCATAGCAGTAGTTCATAACGGCATAATATCTAACTATCTCGAGCTCAGAGAAGCCCTAGAAGCAGCGGGGCACGTCTTCAGAAGCGAGACTGATACTGAGGTCATAGCTCACCTAGTGGAAGAAAATCTGAAGAGGATGAACAACTTCTTCGAGGCTTTTAAAAGATCTGTAGAGGAGCTATGCGGAACCTATGCTATAGGTCTCATATCGGTGTATGATTCTTCAAAAATATTTTTTGCTAGAATGACCTCACCGTTAATCATAGGCGTTGGAGATAGAATGAACATGATAGCTAGTGACATACCTGCAGTACTAGAATACACGAATAGGGTGATAGTTCTCAAAGATGGTGAGATAGGTTACATAACTCCGACAGAGATATACATAGAGAAGGATGGTAAGCCCATAGACTGGAGAGATAGAGTTAGAGTAATATCCTGGAGTGTAGACATGGCTAGCAAGGGAGGTTATCCACATTTCATGCTTAAGGAGATTCATGAGCAGCCTCTAGCTCTATCAAACACGCTGAGTGGAATAGAGATGGAGAACATAAGGAACATATGTTCACTACTTGCTAAGGCTGATAGAATATTCATAACTGGTGCAGGAACATCATACCATGCAGGACTAGTATGTGATTACCTTCTCACAGAGCTTGCAGGAGCTGACGTAACTACCTTCATAGCTTCGGAGTACAGGAAGTATGTCAATGCCGTAGACGAGTCCACGGTACTGATAGCAATATCTCAGTCAGGAGAGACGATAGATACGTTAATGGCTGTAAGAACGTTCAAGGAGAGAGGCTGTAAAGTCATAGCTATATCAAACGTTGTCGATAGCACGATACCTAGAGAATCAGACATGGTCATCTATACGCGTGCTGGTCCTGAGATAGGTGTGGCTGCTACGAAGACCTTCACCACGCAGATAATGGTTCTAACAGTCATGAGCCTGACCTTGGCATACCTAATGGAGAAGCTTAGAGAAGAGGAGTATAAACAGCTGATAAGACAGTTGCAGGAACTACCATCTCTGACAGAAAAGATCATAAGAATGCATGAGGCTAGGTGTATGATACTTGCAAGATATCTAAAGAACAGGACAAACGCGTTCTATCTCGGGAGAGGACTAGGAGTACCAATAGCCATGGAGGGAGCGTTAAAGCTTAAGGAGATAGCTTACATTCACGCAGAAGCATATCCAGCAGGTGAGAGCAAGCATGGACCAATAGCACTAGTCGAGAGAGATTTCCCAGTCTTCTTCGTCGTTCTAGATGACTACTATGTTGAGGCCATAGTTGGAAACGTAATGGAGATGAGAGCAAGAGATGCCTACACGATAGCTCTAGCACCTAGAAAGTACGTGTACAAGTTTGCTAAGCTATGTGACTACGTCATAGATATGCCAAATGTTGATTATAGAGTAGCTCCAATACCTTACATTGTACCTCTTCAGCTAGTAGCATACTATACCTCAGTGATGAGAGGACTAGATCCTGATAAACCTAGGAACCTTGCTAAGACGGTCACGGTGGAGTAACATGCAGATGAAAGCTCTCCTAATATATGAAGAACCTACAGAGGAGATGAAGAAGTTCACGGACTACCCATTACCAACAGTACTTGGAAAGAACATGATCAGACATTACGTTGATATACTTAGGGAAGAGCTAGATATAGCGCAGATATACCTATACTCTAGATCACCTAGCCTAGACGTAGTGGAATCTTTAGAGAACGTGCAGATAGTAGATAACACTAGCGAGCTATCTCAGGGAACATTCATAATGATACCACTCAACGTCTATGTACCCTCTGATGCATTGAAGATACTAGTAAACTATCATGCCTCTACTGGCTCAGACATAACAGTTCTCATAGCTCCTTCTGAGAATGCTCTAGGATTCTTAACGTTTGACATAGATCCAGCAACAGGAAAAATAACTGGTGTATCAACAATACGAGAGGAGAGACCTGATCTAGTGCTGACAGGTGTCGGCGTAGTTGAAGGTCATCGAGTACCAGCAATACTTAGCAGAGGCTGGGAAGCCTTAAACGAGCTTATGATGAAGGGTTCAAAAATAGATAAAACATACTGGTCAGGAGAATGGTGTAGAATAGAGACTCCATGGGACCTTCTAGCACTAGCAAGAGCATCATTATTATCAGAAAGAGAACCTGGACTATATATACATCCTAGAGCAAAGATAAGTACTAGAGCTCTTATAGAGACTAAGGAGGGTCCAGTAATAATAGATGAGAACGCGTACATAGATCATGACGTATTAATAAGAGGACCAGTCTACATAGGACGAGAAGTATACGTAGGATATGGATCACTAGTAAGAAACTACACCATCATAGAGGAGAAATCAAGCATAGGATCAAACGTTGACATAACTGAGAGCGTCATACTTAGAGAGACAACGATAGGTAGAGGATCCTACATAAGCTGCTCAGTCATTGGTGAGAGAGTCATAATAGAGCCAGGTGTGGTGACTCGAAGCGTAGCAAGAACATCTCAGAGAAAAGTCAAGGGAAGAGAAGTCGAGAAAAGAGGCTCAATAATAGGATCAGGAAGTAGAGTAGGAACCTATACAGTACTAAGCCCAGGAATGTTTGTAGAGAAGAACAGCATCATAGAACCATTATCAAAACTATGATAGAAATACACTTATCAACAAAAATAGACGACATACTACGAAATATGGAGATACCCAACAAGATAGAAGCAAAAACATTAGAAGATTTCATAATACTACATAGACTAACCAAGCTCGGAATAGAAGTATACTATAATCCTAAAACAGAATTAGAGGAAAAGATAGTAAGATATGTAGGGCTTAAACATTCAAGGAAGTATGACCCAGCATATAAGGAGCTTAAAAAGTTCATAAGAGAAAGATCTACAGATATTATAAGATTAATGCTTAGAGAAGTTAACTGGAAGACAGCGTATAAATACGTACTAAAGGGAGGAGTAAAGAATCTAGATGTTATTCATCAGATATGGATACTCTCTAGATATCATTTACACTCTCTTGCAAGATCTATCCTAGAGAAAATATTGGAGAGATCTTTAGATAACTATTCAAAACTTCTCCTACTTTCAACATTACTTTACTCGATACTAGAATTAGAGTTCTTAGATAAAAAGTTTATATCATTGAAAGTTCATGATATATTCTACTATTCTCGATGGGTAATGGTTATTCTAGATAATGTCTTTATTGTAACTTTTAAAAGCTGTGATAGAATATATACTGTATCTCCTCTCTATGTTATTACTGATCAAGCTAAGATAACAGTAGATTCTAAATATGTTATCAATAGATTAGGAGAACATGTTCTACTAATAGATTCTGAGAAGTATAGTATACTTATCTGCTTATCATCATATAGGGAGAGAGTATCAGTGAAGATGAGATATAGTAATATAGTTGTTAAGTGTGAAGATAGTGATTTCGAAGATAGTAATGATGTTATGGAGTTTATAGTTCCTCAAGAATCTTCATATGTTGTTAAAGGTTCCTTTGAGGTTGAGAGTCTAAATCATCTTTAGATAATAATTTTTCAACTATGTTTCTCCTATATTCTAGTTCTCTCAGAACTATCTCGTTAACTAGGTCACCAATGCTCATATTAGTTATATAATCGTTGAAATATTCTAAGTATCTTCTCATAATTACTCTATATACCATTTTTGCTATCTTGTTTCCTATCGTAGTTGCTACACCGCATGTAAGATAACCTTTCTCACATACTACTGCGCCAACAGTTATGGTGTCTGTGAGTGTACCCATGGGTCTACTGTCGCAGTGTAGTAGTGTGTCTACTATAGCTACGGTCTTAGCCTCTGTGACTGTTCTATATAGGTCTGCTAGACCTTGTTGAGTTATTTTTGCGTCTGTTAGTACTATTATGTTTATTGTTCCTATGAGTGGTTTATATATGATTTTTCTTTCTATACATGCTACAGGACTGAATCCTACTGTTGCTATTAGTGTTACCTTATACTTATCTTCTACTACTTCTTCTACTCTTATTCTTTCTTTAACGTTCACAGCTGTGAGAAGAACTATGTAGTTCTTATCTGCTAGTTTCTCAAGTATGTTCTTTATGCACCAGTCCTGTATGTTAGATGCGTGGAAGTCTGGATCTACTGTTCTTATGATTATTCCTCTCTTTTTTACATATCCTCCAAATATTCCAGAAGAGAGGTAGGTAAGCTCTTTCTTTGGCTCTATTATAAGCGTTCTCTCATCTATGAAAGTTTCTTTCACGAGCTCTTCTGTCACTCTGTTATCTTCATGAGATCATACTTAAAAATTTAGTTCACTTAGTTAGAGGCAGAGGTGGTCATTATACGAGCAAGATATCTAGAGTAGTACTCGCATACTCAGGTGGTCTCGATACATCAGTCTGTATAAG
>JAADCU010000086.1 GCA_013154355.1 Thermoproteota archaeon
GAACTAGCTAACGTCATGACTAGCTATATCAGCTAGAGGGACCAAGTTTTTAAACTGTTCTATCTCAAAAAAGTCGACTAAAACTCCTCTACGTCTAAGATCATTAAGTACCTTCTTACATTCATCATCTATGTATAGAGATAGCACATAGAAGTGAACATAATCTATCTTAGAAATATCTTCACTGATAACCTTATCAAAGAACTTTGCAATCTTCTCTCCAGTATGTATAATATCGTCAAACACTAGAACATTGATACTTGACTTAACACAATGTTTATTAATTTTCTTAACTAGCTCTATAAACTCTTCATCAGATAATAGTATTGAAAACCCTATATCATTGAGAACAGTTCCTACATTAGATAAGTTGCTTTCTAAAATCTCTCTTATGTCTCTATACTTATTGATTATATGTTTTAAAATTATGTAACCTCTCCTGACCATTCCAACAGTCATACATATTCCGTAATGGCTAATTATGTCATATATTGAGGAACGTATAATGTTCTCTATCTCGTTTACATAGTTAAGAACATCTCTATCTACGATAGAGCTCAGATATCTCTCGTCAGTTTCTATAGATATCCTGATCTTGAACTGTTCTAAGTTCTTGATTACTCCATTATCTCTTAGCTCATCTATGAGTAGAGAAAGTTCAGGACTTCCAAGATCTGATAAGATGCTTACTAGTCTTTCAGGATCTGTGTCACAGATAGTAATCATCTTTCGAGGTTGATAACCTATGAGATTTGGAGTATAGATACAATTTCTAAAGAAAGAACTTAAAACATTACATATTAAGGAGAGCGTCAGAACATTATTCTTATAATCTAGTTTGATCTTATTGTCTTCTCTTTTGATAACATTCTTATAATTATTCTCAATATCGCGGAGTAGATCTCGTATGTATATTGATAGTTTTGGAAAGTCTATCTCCACATGTTCTACCTGAATTAATGAACCTAGAATATCTGTAAGAAAGGTGAGGAAGGAGAGAGCAGCGTAGTACGATAAGTTGAAAATTATGCAATCTCTACAGATGTCTGTCCTATATTGCCCTTTGTTATGTACTATTCTACAGAATCTGAATCTTAAGTTTCTAATGTTATTACATATCTCGTCCTGTCCTGTACGGCGTATCACTAATACGGGATTAATTATGGGAACTATGGTCATATATCTTACGGGGATCTCGTTTCTACATGCTGCATAGTGTCTGAGCTTTAGCGTAATATATAGATGATCTCTATCTATGATAGGTGATATATGTGTAACATAGGGTAGTACAATCTTCATTAAGAAGTTCCGTACCTTAAGCTTACGAATCTTCTCAGAATCCTTCTTAGATTTGTCACTTATTATTACGGACCCTAGAAGCTCAGATGCTGGTCTAAACACTCTACGATACTCAACATTGTTATCAATAATGTTCTTTTCCCATTCTGCTTTCAGGAGTCCTATATCGAGCGAGATGTCGAGAGCTCTTTCAACTGCTAGCTTCAGCTGTCTACGAAGATCTGAAGGAGGAGAAACATCTAGTATGTTCTCATATTTTTTAACAAGATCTACGTAGTAAGTTGATGACTCTATGTCTCTTCTCTCTATCATATAGATGATATAGCATAGATCAAAATCAGCACAACATACATATTCTAGAAATGGTAATACACCATTCTTATCCACTATACACTCCTTATACTCACTCTCGGGAAGCTCTGCTACCTCTACACCTAGTATAGTACAATGGTCGTTCTCTGATACTCTCTGTAGTAGCTCTATCATTGTTCTACTACAGAAGCCTAAGGTTTTTAGGCATTAAAAGGATCTCTCAACTCACTTTAATATATACTGGATAACTGCTCTAAGTATGAGATAGCCATCTGCAAACTTTTCTCTATACACTAGCTCCCTATTTCGTGTCCAATCTGGGAGTTGCCATGTGTAGAATGCTCTTTCTGGATGAGGCATCATTCCTATAACATTTCTATCAACGTTCTGTAGTCCAGCTATATCGTATGTTGATCCATTTGGATTCCATGGATACTCTCCTTCTGCGTATGTTCCATCAGGTTTCACGTATCTGAACAGTATGAGATCGTTATCTACTAGTAGCTTTAGATCGTTAGTGCTCTTAGTGATGACTCTTCCCTCACCGTGTCCTACAGGTATTCTTAAGATGTACCCTGTCTTGAGACTGTTAGATAGAGGAGAATTCTTAGACTCGTACTTGAGTATGGTCCATCTACATTCATATCTTAAGCTTATGTTTGTTGTTAAAGCAATTCTTATATTATCAGTTCCAGGAATTAGACCAGCCTCTACAAGTATCTGAAATCCATTACATATACCCATGATCAGTCCTCCACCTCGAAGAAAATCTCTAATCTCCGATCCAATTCTTGCAATAAGTCTCTTACCAAGTACAGCACCAGCTCTAACATAGTCACCATAACTGAAACCTCCCGGAAAGACTAGTATATCAAAATCGTGAACAAGTTTTCCATTCTGAATAAGTCTAGAGAAGGTTATTATACTAGTATCACAGGAAAGTTCTCTAAACGCTAGAGCGGTCTCAAAATCACAGTTTGTTCCTGGAGCTCTTACTATGAGAACACGGACAACCATCTAACAGTAAAGCGTGAGCAGTATTTATAAATAAAGCATTACCTTACGTATGGTATATTCACCTCGACCTTATCTTCTAAATCTCTACAACGAATAACAAATAAGATCTTCATCACTAGGTTCGTAGGATCACGTACGATCTCTCTATATACCTTAAATTTCTTATCTATAATACTGAGTCTAAGCTTAATATTTTTCTCTATGAGTTCTCTATCTAATTTCGGTAGATCTCCATATACGATAAATACGTCCATAACTATGATTCCAGAAGGCTCTCTACGTAAGATTAGCTTCACATACTCACACACTACAATAGGAAATGGAATTCCACCAAACTTGATTAGTCTACACCATTCTTGAACTTCATCACAGAGAGCTAAAAGCTGAGATAACGAAGTTAAATGTATGAGACCATCAGCATTATGTACAAGTATGGAGATTATTATTAGCTCAAACAGAACTCTAACTTTTTTAGAAACTCTTTCAGAAATAATATCTATATATTTCTTACAATAGGACGTGACGGTACTCAAGAAATTTAACATTATATGTGCACTAAATACTCCATGACATTCCCTATACGATCTAATCACATTCCTGTTTATATTAATATTCTCTATATATTCTAGAACTTCATCTCGAATAGACGTTATGAGATCCTTAGCCAATTTAATTAACTCATCGCGATTTCTTGAAGAATTACTAATAGATTTCTTAAGAATATTTACAATATTTTTGGCTTCAGTACTCTGAGGAGATAAATAATCTAGAAGCCCTGTAACAGTATTGTTATGCATCGACATATTTTTAGTTCTTATAACTTTTTCAAGCATAAAACATATCATGTAATCAATATCATGAAATAATGAGCACATCATCCACGAAAATATGATATCTTCCTCGTCAACGTTGATACTGATATCAATATTTAAGAGTATTAATTTAATACTATCTATTATGTATCTGAAAATATTTTCACAGGCTAATAACATTACAAGTCCTATAAGAAATACTCTTATCTGATGAATAAAATGATCCCTGACTATGACTTTCTCTTCTTTTTCTATTAAAGCTTCATCTTCAAGATTTTTAAATCTTTTTAACAGATTTTTAATATTCTCCTTATTTCTTTTAAGGTTAGATTTAAGAGCATTTGCTGCAAATGAGTTCTTTTGGTATCGAAATAATAATCTATCTATAATATAGCGTATTATAGTATCCATAAGCTCGTCGTATAGTTCTAGCAGCATATCAGAAGTCTTTTTATACTTCTCATAAGTTGTCTCTATCTCTTGTGAGTCTCTACTTAATATGTTAGGATCATATGTAATGAGGTTATCGAACGAAGTTTCATAACTCGAGAGTGCTTTTACTATCTCAGTAAGAATATTATAATGTTTCTGTTTAGATAACTCCTTGATTGTCCTTAGGACATCATGATCTCTCTTAATAGTTAAAGTTAGCACAGAAATACGCTAGTAGTTAAGTTCTTTTAAAGAAGTACGTTAGCGAGATCTAGAGCTCGCTCATGATATGGTAAATGTTATTACGTGACTAGCCTCATTGTTAGTATGTTTCTTATGTTTAAGAGTCTATCTTTTTGAAATCTCCATATGTATAATGGGTGGTACTCCTTAATTATGGTTATGCTAGGTGAGATCTCGTCGATGCTTTTCCAAGCTATTTTTCCAAGTGCTACTATGATTCTTGGGTTAAGTATTTCTATTTCTCTTCTTAGTATTCTTACACATCTTCTACGCATCTCCTCTATAAGATTCTTGTTTAGTGGTCTACACTTAACTGCTGTTGTCCAGAATATGTTGTTCTTCTTCAAAAATGAGGGGACTTGTTCTTCTTCTATTTCTAGTGTATGAGCTAGAACTCTTCTTAATCTGTCTCTACATGAGAGGTTATATATGAAGTCGTTCTTTTTTCCAGGAGGTGGAGACTCACTTATGACTAATATGTTGATCTTTTCTGGAAGATATTTTAGGTAGGGACTATACTTGACGTATGGTTTATCTACTATACTACATCTATGACAGCTCTCTATTTCTTTGATTATCGTAATCGCTATGTTAGTATTGCTCATTCATTTAGTTAGGAGTTTTAATTCGTTTATAAGTTCTTCTAGCATCTTTATATAGTATTCTCTATGTGTCATCATCTTCTCTAAGTCCTTTGACATTCTTTCTATTTTTGATAGTAGGTTATGAAGTTCTGTTTTACAGATCTTAACTATGTTCCTATACTTCTCGTCTTCTCTTCCTGAGATTGAGAATCTGTACTCTAGTACTCCTTCTTCTAACATGTTTATGCTGTTCCAGAGTCTCATGTAGTCGTCTAGTATGTTTCTGAACATTGTATCGAAATCTTCCTGATCTAGTGGTAGTGTTCCAGAGAGTGCTTCTAGAATTTCTCCACAGATATTTCTAGTCTCTATACATTTCCTTAGAAGCTCTGCTGGATCTATAAATGTACATTTCTCATATATCTCATCTAGTGCTTTCTCAAGTTTTTCAGATCTCTCGCTGACCAATCTTTCAATTTCTCTGGACCCCTCTCTCTTTATCTGAAGAACGTTCTCCAGTGTTGTGATCAGTTTCTCTAGTCTAAGCCTCGCTGACCTCATGTACATTGGTGAAAGATCTATTATAGCGTACTCTGCCTCTGGATCCTGCATATATGATATTGCTATCTTCTTGCTTAGAGCAAAGTTATTTACTTTTGAGTTAACTTCTGAAGGATGTGTAACAAGTATACAGATCTTACATCCTCTCTCTAATAGCTCATCTACTGCCTCATGAACGGCGGGTATCGATAATGCGTCAGTTAGGACTCGTGTAGTGAGGATAAGATGTTTTCTACAGGATGCTAGTGCTGCTGATAGAGTAGCTGCTACACTACTTCCCTTCACTGCGAGAATAGATTCTAAATATCTTATATACTATCTCCCCTGCTCTTCTAGCTATCTCAGGATCTGGTTCAACATCTTCAGGATACTGTTTTCCATCATACTCTTCAGGTAGTTTACGTGTGGCATCTATACCCATCTTAGATCCAAGACCTATGATAGGTGTTGAAGGATCTAGCTCTTCTGTAGGATAGTTAGGAACTATGAGAACATCTCTCTGAGGATTAACATGTGCAGATACTGCATACATTACCTGATTAACATCTCTAACATCTACGTCATGGTCAACAACTATGATTATTTTCCCAAGTACGGGTACTAGAGACCATAGGAGAAACATTACTCTCTTAGCATGACCTGGATATCTCTTACGTATTGACACTATGTAGACGTATCCTAGACCATGAGGAGGAATATGTAGGTCTACTATCTCTGGAAGTATTGCTTTTATGAGTGATCTTACAACTCTCTCACCAAACATGATCATGTATCCATCCTCTAGAAGAGGTTTACCTGTAACTGTTACAGGAGCTATAGGATCAGAGCGACTATATATTGCCTTGACCTCGACTACGGGATATTTCAATACTGGTGAGTATACTCCTACATGATCGCCGAAGGGACCTTCATCTACTAGCTCTCTAGTCTTAACTACGGCTTCCATAACTATCTCAGCATTTGCTGGATAGAGCACGTCTAAGCATTTTCCTTCAACCATGTCTAATCCTCTACCTCTTAGCAACCCAGTTAGGGTGAGCTTGTCTAATGGTGGAGGTACTGGAACAGAAGCCATCAACATTGTTACTGGGTCTGCTCCTAGGACTATAGCGACAGGTATCTCTTCACCAAGCGACTCACCAATCTCTCTACTTCTTCTCCAAGGCATCCAATGCATTACTAGTCTCTTATCATCTATCACCTGTAGTCGATAATATCCAAAATTTACAATGTTTCCACGCTTTACGAAGGTTATAGCCATAGTGAAGAAACGTGATGGTTCTCGAGGCCATTGACGTATTGCTGGAAGCTTTCTCACATCTATCTCTCTCCACTCGACCTCATGAACAGGTCCAGAAGATACTTTTCTTGGAAGAGCCTTACCTACACGTCCAAACTCTTGAACACTCTTGAGAACTTCTTGAACACCTCTAAATCTACCCTGTGTAAGCGATATGAAGCCTTCTATCCTACCTCTCACCTCTTCCTCTGTAGCGACTAGATCGACTCTCCCTTCTGAACCAAATAGGTTTCCAACCACCTTACAGAAACATCCTTTAACTTTTCTGAACATGAGCGTAGGACCTTTACGATAGATAACCTCTCTCAGAATATGAGCAAGCTCGAGATCTGGATCCACCTCATCATCAACATAGACTAGAAGATTCTTCTCCTCGAGAGCCTTAATGTAGTCTCTGAGGTCCTCGTAATACATTGAGGACTTCAGTGTAGTACGAATCCTAGACATATAAGTATTGACATCAGCAGTCTCGCTAAAAACAAGTTGAAAGGTCTGCCTCCACGAACATACTTTAAAGTTAGAGGGAGAGTAACAATAGAGAGAAGACCCAACAAAGACAGATACCCTAGTACAAACAAGATCGGAGGAATGACATATATGAGAAATATGAACACATACATTAGCTTTACAGCTCTATCACGACCTATAACTACTGGAAGAGTTCTCTTACCAAGAACAGAGTCAACATCGTACCTAGCTAACGCTATCTTAATAAGTATCAGAGTAGTAAATAATCCATTACAAAGTCCTGCAATTGTCGATAAGAATATTCCTAGAATGTTTAAAGAATTTGATAAAACTATGAAAGAGCCACATGCTATTATAGGTCCTGTAGCTACTCCTGCCATGATCTCACCCATTCCTCTATACCTTAACTTGAGTCTTGGCGAACTATATCCTAGACCGATCAATAATCCTAAGATGACTAGTACCACGACAGGAAGTATTGATAAGTTTATGAGTAGTACTGATCCTACTATGGCTGACGCTACTGATAAAATAAGTGAAACATTTCTAACTACTGACGGTCTTACTCTGAGATCTATAATCATATTTAACCTATGTAGAACATGTTTCCTTCGATACTCTACATCTACTCCTGTGACGTAGTCTCTATAATCATTGTAGAGGTTTATCCCAGAGTGTATAAGTACTAAGAGTAGCATTATTAGAGATAGTTTAAATAGGTCTACACAATGATATACATAGTATACTACTGATGCACCTATCATTGCTGATATTATGCTTGATAGAAATGTTATAGGACTAAGCGCTCTTATGTAATCTACTATGCGGGTCATGTTCTCTTAAAAAGATATACTATACATGGACCATCATATCTTTCAGGTATTTCATTAAGCACTTCTGTACTTAATGTAGCATTTTTTATGATCTTCATCTCTATGTCAGGTCTAGTACTCTTTATTAGACGTAGCTTGTCTAGAGAAGGCATCAGTATCACTACCATTCCAAGCTTATCTACCAGCTCTATGATAGTATGTACATTCTCGTCATGTCCATCGACCACAGAGAATCCTCTTATTCCTCTTGAGAAGTCTGTAAGTGCTATCTCTGCTTCAGCTGCTGCAGCTGTTATTGATGATACTCCTGGAATGATCTCGTACTTTATACCATGTTTTTTAAGTTCTTCTATTTCTTCTCTAAAATGTGCAAATATTGTTGGATCACCATTCTTTAAGTGAGCAACGGTATATCCCTGTAATGCTTTCTCTATGACTATGCGTAACGCTTCTTTTCTATGTTTTTTCACTACTTTTATTTTCTCTATAGCATTCTTAGCATATTTATCAACTATTATATCAGGAACAAGGTTACCATAAACCACGATCTCTGCTCGTGAAAGTCTATCAACTGCTCTAAGAGTGAGAAGATCAGGAGCTCCTGGACCAATACCGATCACGTATACTTGACCAGACACGAGATGTAGATAATGAGAGGGAACTTAAATAGAATATAGTCTAGTGATATATTGAAATTATAGTTCTAGTGCCCAGCCTACTAGGTCTGAGACTCCCTTACACATTAGTTGTCCAGGTATGTGATACTCTATGACTACTGGGAACTGTGCCTTATCTATTGAGCATGGTGTCGTCATTATCTGTGCACCTGTCTTCCAAGCATCATATACTGATGGCCATCCTGCCCATACTCTTAGCGGCATCACGTCGTCTCCTAGCAGTCCTGTTCCAGCGCCACAGCATAGTGTTCTATGCTTATTATGTTCTCTCTCTCTGAACTCTTTGGCGACAGCTTTCAAAACTATTCTAGGCTCCTCAAATAGATCTCCTGCTCTGACTAGGTTACATGGGTCATGGTATGTTACTACGTAGTCCAGCTTTCTCACCTTTAGCTTGCCCTTCTTTATTGCCCATGCTACAAGCTGTAGGAAGTGTATTGCCTTTATTCCACGTTTCTCTAGCTCAGGTATTACATAGTTCTTGAATGCTCTCCATCCATGTCCACACTCTCCGAATATTACTAGTTCTGCGCCTATCTTTACGGCTGTCTCTACTATTCTATTGCCCTGCTTCTGCATGTGGTAGTCTGATACGAAGAGTCCGAAGTTTCCTACCTCGAATACTTCTGATCTGAACGTGTACTTGTCTTGTAGTCCTAGGGCATACATGACTTTTGCAAATCCCTTTAACGTGTCTATGTTTGTGAATACGTCTGTTGATGATGGTAGGAAGAGTATCTTTGCCTTAGGTCTGTCTAGTGGTATCTTTATCTCTCTACCCGTCTCCTCCTTCAACTCCTCCTCAACCCAGTCGAAGACTGCTCTGATAGCCTTAGCATTAAGGAACATGTGGTTGCCAGTTGTCATTAGGGATCTTACCGTGTTTCCAACGAACTCGTATACCATTCCCATCTCAGCAAATATCTGTCTAACAGCTCTCGTTACTTCTGCAGTATCTATTCCAAATGGGCAGAAGTATGCACATCTTCTACATTCTGTACACTGGTGAAAGTATATCCATAATTCCTCGAGTAGCTGTTCTGTGAGCTCTTTAGCATCTACAAGCTTGCTGAAGAGTCTTCCAGTTATCTTATCATAGTACTTGAATATTGATCTTATGAGGTCTACTCTACCTACAGGAGAGTTATGGTAATCTCTTGTAGCCATCCACATGTGGCACTTATCTATACAGTATCCACAGTGAGTACAGTTCTCTATGTATACTCTCAGTGCTCTATTGTTTCTTATCATCTCTCTGAACCTCTCTACAAAGAACTTGACTCTCTCTTCTGGACTGATCTTGAACCATAGGTCCCTAGTCTTGACGAACTTTCCTGGAATGAACTCTGCCTCTAGTAGGAACTTCTCTACCATTAGCTTTCTAGCATTGATCCACTTGCTACTCTCTGGGAATTTCTCACCGTACCACTTCTTCCACTCCTCGTACTTAGGACTCTCAGGTATTGGATCCTTCTTGAGTGAGGGAATTGGAGGAGGAAGCTTCTTCTCACTCATCTCTACTCACCCTACTTATCTTCTTCCCTCAACTATATCTATTGCTACGTTTAGAGCAGTATCCTTAGGCTCAAACTTGCCGTATAGTGCTGGAT
>JAADCU010000069.1 GCA_013154355.1 Thermoproteota archaeon
TACATCTTCTGCATTTTTCTGCTCTTGGTGGGTTTCTTGCTCCACATTTTCTACATATCTTGTAGTTGAATCTGTGTTCTAGTGCTATTCTTAGCTTCTCTGGATCTGTTATTGGCATGGTCGTTATTTTCCGTGTTTCTCTTGTTTTTAAATGTTTTTGTTCTCTATGTAAGAAACTATATTAATGTGATTCTTACTAGGTCTTCGTGCAGCTAGGGACTAGGCTTAGTAGAGCTTCTCTGCAATTTGAAGCTGTAGAGCTTCTCAACATTGCTCGTAGTCTTCTCAAGTTGTCTTATAGAGAGCTTAGTGAGATAACTGGTTTCCAGGAGAGCGTCTTATGTAGGTATGCTAATGGTGATCTACTACCATCTCCAGAGACCGCTATGACAATCATAAGCAAGCTCGAGCCCATACTATCTCTAGAAAATGTTTTGAAAAAAGTTATAAGAGTTTATGATACTTTCATCGATTTTAATAAGATAATAACTGACAGCGATATTCTTAAACTATATGCTAGAAGAGTAAAATACTTTTTCAACGATCTATCAATAACTAAGGTTCTGACAGCAGCAACAGATGGAGTACCATTAGCAGTATCTGCAGCACTAGCTCTCAACGCTGATCTAGCAATAGCTAAACAGTATCGCGACATCTTTGAGGATGACTTCTACGAGTCTACTTACATAGTTGAAAGTCCTCCACGAAAGGTTACACTATACGTTCCTAAGTCAATACTTGGAAAGAATGATAGAGTACTCATAGTCGATGACATAGTCAGAACTGGCAGAACAATTGAAGCATTAGTAAACATATGTAGACAAGCTGAAGCACAGGTAGTAGGAATATCAATACTCATTGCACTAGGATCATCATGGCTCAGAAAGATAAGCAACGTTAATGCTAAAGTAGACGTAGTTCTCTCACTACAAGGAAACGCTCAATGATAAAGATCATAATAATAACACTGATATCGCTGTTAACAGCTGGAACATTTATAACACCAATATTTCAAACAGTAATATATAACTATGGAAGAAAATTCAGAAAAGATTACGAAAAAGAGCATCATAAGACTATACTCCTCGTTCCTGTAAAGAGAGAGCCTATGCAGGTTCTTTTAAGATTCTTCAGAGATAATCGTGAAATAATTAGTAAAAGCTTAGCAACTTTCCTAATATGTGATGAATACGATATATATGAGATAGAGAATCTTATAAGAGAGCTCTCTAAAGAAGAACTTACAGAAAATGTAGTATTCTTCTTATCTAAAAGTTCAAAAAATAAGGCACAAGCATTAAATAAGGCTCTAAGAAGCATAATGAACAGTAGAGACCTTAAGATTGTCGTAGTAGATATAGATTCAATACTCTCATGTACAGCTCCCTCTAATGTAGATGTTGTAAGCTCAATATGGAGAGGATACTCAACTATGAGATCTCTACTTGGTAAAGGTCAGGAGATTGGTTATAGATTGTTCATGAAGATGCTTAATGGATTATACATGATCACAGGATGGAGACCAACGCTAGGTTCAGGTCTCGTGCTTAGCTCAAGATCTCTAAGAGAGGTAGGTGTATTTAATGAGGATGTTATTCTAGAAGATGTTGAGTATAGCATAAGAGCAGCAAGTAGAGGATATAAGATATCTGTATTCACTAACTATGTTATCAATGTCCAGGTTCCATCAACCTATAATACATTACTGAGACAACAAGTCAGATGGGCTTATGGCGCTGGTGAGCTTATGAGAAAATATCTTAGATATATTATTAGAAGACCTATCATAGGAATATACTTATCACAATACCTATCATATCCCTTCCAGCTATTCCTAGCTATCGCACTTTACCTATGTTCAATATTTCACATATATGTTGAAACTATCCTACAGATAGCCATAGTCTCCCTAGTATTATACACGTCCTGCATCTATGTGATATGGTGTTTGGAAGAGTTGAAAACTAGATCTATCAGTGATATCAAGAGCTCACTAATAAGTATAAATAGAGTAAATATGGCTTACGCTGTCATGTCTCCTAGAATATTTGCATCATTCTTTAGTGGTGTTTTTGGTTTACCATTTAAGTGGATCCCTACTCCAAAAATAGAGGAGCTGCCTCCTCTTAGAGATAGGTTGAAGATGTATAGTATAGAGCTCTTCTTCTCGATAGTTCTTATTCTTCTTCTAATATTATCTCTTCTGGAGGGCTCAATATTTCAATTATATATGGTTGATCCTGTAGCCTTCACTATAACGTATGTATGGGGCACGTTCAGGATCATAGAGAGAGAGCTAACCTAGGTAGTCAAGTATGGAGCTTCTTTCTACTCTATGTTTTCCCTGTGCTATCTCTATAGCCTTCTTTATGTCCTCTGCAATATACGTTCTCAGTCTTGGATTATATAGTGCGGCTGCTGGATGATATGTGGGTACTACTGTGACATCATGTTCTCCCATGAACTTGACGTTGAATATCTTACCTCTTATCTTAGATATCTGAGATACCTCGCTCTCTCTTAGGCCGCATAGTTTGAGTATCTCTCTAGCACTATGTCTACCTAGGCATATTATTACCTTTGGACGTATGATAAGTATCTGTCTAATAAGGTAGGGTAGACAGCTCTTTATCTCTTCTGGAGTAGGATCTCTATTCTCAGGAGGTCTACACTTGACGACGTTGGTGATATATACCTGTTCTCTAGATATGCCGAGACTGTTAAGTATCTTCGTTAGAAGCTGTCCTGCAGGACCTACGAAAGGTCTTCCCTGCTCATCCTCTTTTTCTCCAGGTGCTTCACCAACTATCATTATCTCTGCATCGAGCCTACCTTCTCCAGGTACTGGTCTTCTCCTGTATCTATGTAGTGGACATTTTGTACATGAGAGTATTTCTCTGACAAGTTGCTCGTACTCTATCTGAGACATTTTACACGATCACTATATATTGCAGCTAGAAATATAAGCTTCGTGATATTTAAATTAGGAAAATATAAACGTTACAGGAAGATCCTAGGCCGTAGACTGTACACTCCTGATGGTCGTGATATTGGTCGAATTATATCCATCAAGATAGGCAAGAAGAGCGGACAGATAAAGGCTGTCCTTGTAGAACTACCTGATGGCTCTAGAAGAGAAATTAGAGTCTTCAGAGTACTTGACATATCTAACGGTGCTGTGATAGCTGAGGTCGAGATTCCTCAGGAACTTGTAAAGAAGGAAGAGAAGATTCAGAAAAGAGAAGTACATAAGATAGATATAGTTGATATAGAGTCTATAGAGAGATCTCTAGAAGAGTTTAGAAAAAAGATAAATGATATTCGTGAGAAATATGGAAAGCTTCTAGAACTTCTCATAAGTAAGGAGATAGATCTATCAATTTATACAGAAGTTAAAGATAGATTAGATAAAGAGAGAGAAGATATAAGACTGAAATGTGAACGTAAGATAAAGGAGATAGAAGATAAGATTAGAGAGATAGATTACAAGACTGAGGATCTAAGAAGAAAGAGGAGTCAGCTCTATGTGAAGAAGGTTCTTGGTGGCATAACTCCAGAGGAGGAGAGAGAGCTTCAGATAATTGATGAGATGTATAGAAATGTTGAGGATCTCAAGAAGAAGCTATACACGATAAGGCAGGAGCTGGTAAGTCTCTGCAATCAGGTCTAGACCTGCATGCTTATAGACTTGAACTTCTCTGTTAGTGCTTGTTCGAAGGGTACGAATTCTCCAGTATCATCATCTATGTATCCTAGAACCTTATGTTCAGTATTTCTCTTACATCTTGGACAGTAGAGGTATAGTATGCTTCCAAATGCTGTAAGATCGAAACCAACATCTAGATACATGTCTATTCCACATTGAGTACATCTAAGTAACCATCGAGTCACGGTAGTTGATAGTTCTACCTCTTTATTAATCTTACAATCACTTCAACAAGCTTCTCTGCTGGGCTTCTTCCAAGAACTTGTGATAGTTCTCTCCAGTCTGGTGATCCATTTACTTCTAGTACTACATATGATCCATCCTTCTCTGCTATGTCTACTCCAGCATATATTAGTCCTAATGCTTCTGTTGCTTTTATCGCTATCTCTTCTACGTCTCTTCTACTTTCATTACATGGTTCTCCTCTTCCTCCTTGTGCTACATTTGTCTTCCATGAGCCTTCTGGAGCTATTCTATACATGCATCCAAATACTTGACCATCTATGACTAGTACTCTTATGTCTCTTCCAGGTTTTCTAACATACTCCTGCATGTATATAGGTTTTCTATATCCGAGAAGGACTTTCATTACTTGAAATGCTATGTCAGGATCGTTTAGTTTAGTTATTCCGAATCCTCTAGATCCTGTTATTGGTTTTATTACGAACTCCTCAAGCCTCTTAGCCTCGATATATGCATAGTATAGGTCTTCTGTACAGGTAGTATATGGTACAGGTATTCCTCTTCTAGCTAGCTCATAGGTTATTTCAAGCTTGTTTCTTGATCTTAAGAATGGTTCTAGAGGATTTACAAGTACTATACCCATCTCTTCAATTATTCTGAGAGTTGTAACTCTTCTAAGAAACTGTTCAAGATCTAGTAGGAATCCTATGCTTCTGAGGAATGCTGCATCAAAATCTATTGCTCTATCTCTTATCTTTACTGATATGTTACCTGTTATGAAGCTAGTAGTTATTCGTGATATTGGTACATACCTTGGAACGTGTCCCCTCCTCTTTATGGCATCGTAGAGCTCTCTACAGGGTCTGTCTGGTAGTGGAGAATCTGCTATGATAGCTATCGTATACACAATGTTCAGAATGTGAGCTTAGTTTAATAGTATAAATGCATTACTTTTCTCTACTCTACAGGTACCTCATATACCTTACCCCAGAACTCCTCATCGTACTTATCCAGCATTTTCAGCCTCTTCGTTATGTCTGGATGTGTTGAGAATAGTTCTTTTATTCTGTCGATGAGCGTGAGCTTTCTATTCTTTAGATGCTCTATGAAGCTCTCTATATCTCTAATTCTTGCTCTCACTTCAACAAGTGGGTCCTGTATGAACAGTGTTCTGAACTGGAGAGCTGAGGTAAGCTCTGCAAGATCTTCTCTAGATAGGCCATACTTGGTTGCTAGTATTATCTTAGCTAGTGCTCTCTGAAGAAGTTTTCCTCCACGTGGATTAAGCATCACGCTATGTCTGTCAGCATAGTACTCTCTATATCTGCTAAATGCTAGAACAAATATGCTTAATATGAACGCTATAGCTACGAGAACGATCCCAAGCAGTATCAGGTAGGCATAGGATGAATCTCTATCACCCATTCCAAATATCATTGACCAGAATCCTAACCTATACATCATGTCTCCCATGTTCCACAATATTGTCGGTATGAGACCTATAGCAAGAATCATCGCAACATCTCTATGCTTCAGGTGCCCGATCTCGTGACCTAGTACAGCCTTGAGCTCGTTTCTATCAAGTATATCTAGTAGAGGTTCTGTAACAGCTACTTTAGGACCTGTCAACGGTGATCCATACGCGAAAGCGTTTGGTATAGGTATTCTAGCTATCATGACCTTAGGAACCTTCTTCAGACCAGACTTCTCAGCAAGCTCCTTAACCATCAGATGAAGATCTCTATACCTGAACGGGTCAGCTTCTCTACACATACATATCATATCTATGAAGTATGGTGCTAGAAGCCACTGAGCAAGAACTATAGCTACAGACAACATGGTAGCTATCATTAGAAACATCTCAAAAGTGAGAGATACAGAGAAGAGAGTGAAGAGCAGATATAGGACAGCTAGGCCACCACCTATGGTAGCTAGAGCTGAAAGAACCATTGCTAGTCTAAGCTTCCAGAGCGTCATATTCTACAGGAGATTACTTTTTAAGTTTAAAAAACTTGCTAATATGTAAATCGTGCACCACGAACATAGACTCTACAGAGCAGATACAGTATGTCCCTCCTGTGGAATAGCTATGCCAAGCTTACCAATGTGTAGTATTACTCACACATGTGTAGAATGTGCGAGAAGGTTACTTAAAAACGAATGTGATAGCTGTCCAGACAGAGATGAGTGTGAGAAAGAGGTACAAGGTATAAAAATGTTTAGAGAACTCGAGAAAAGATTAAGCATGATACTACCTGACCTAATAGAGGTGCTATCTCGCGAAGTCAATGAGAGATGTATAACATATTGCGGATCCTCTAGAGATAGTGATATAAACATGTTTATACAATCTGTACTATCAGTAATAAATTTATTAAAAATTGTTAAAGATCCCAGAACGTGGATAATAGCAGTGTTTAGACCTAGCATGATAAAATGGATCGTTAGAGCCCCAACCTGTCTACTAGACCTGTCTCAGAGATGTCTACTAGCTCTCAAAGATTACTCATCTCTCCTAGAGATAGACTCGGAAGTAGTCATAAACATATTTAAGATATTTCTACTAAAATTCATAGAAGATAGATGCGAGTTCAAGTCTTTTGTAGAATCAACGTTTAGGACAGACCTAGCTAGGCTTCTCCTCAATTACAGGTCTGTAAGGTCTATATAGTCTTGCTGGCCTGCTTGCTCTTCTGATCTCATGTACTGATACACATATGCATGCTACTGCTGATGCTAGGACTATCAGTCCGAGGAAAATGTTTCCTAGACCTATGTATCTTATCATGCTTGAAGTACACATATAGGCCATCCTATCTATTATCCTATAAGTGAGATATGTTACGAAGAGTAGTGCTGCTGAGACGCCTACATAAGCTGCTGATAGTTTTACTGCTGCTGATCTTTCTCCTCTATCTGCCGCTCCTTTTACTGCTAATGCTAGTAGCAGATCTATTATGAGGAATATTACACATATTAGAGTCCAGGTCAGTACCGCACTTCTATCAAAACTATACATTACACCTATGATATGAGCATCTATACATCCTGTAGGTACTAACGACTGAAGTAGTGAATACAGATACTGAAGATTCAGAACACATATCGCTACTATGGAGAGGACTGTGATAGCTACTCCAGCTGCTGCAACATTTCTAAGCACTCTCATGAGTTTTCTTCCCTTATCTGTGTCAGAGCCTGGAGATATATATGTACTGTCGTATACGTATCTTACAGTCCTTACAGGATAGTGCTCTCTCTATGACCTTAGACTTCGAGCGAGGATCCTCACGAAGATATACAGCATCTATAGACATGAGTGAGCCACAGTTTGGACATCTGAGAAGCTGCTGGTTATCTCTCACATGTTCAGGTAGGTTTGCATCACCGCCTACACACATGGATATTATTCTCCTTATTACGGAAGACACGCAGATTATAGTTTAGTAAGAGAAAAATAAAGATTTATCTCTCAGCACGAGATACTTAACATGTGAACCTAGAGATTCCCCCAGAATTGAAACAGTACCTGGAGATTGTTGAGGATGGAGGAACGTTACATATAAAATGTAAGTGGAGAAGCACTAGAGGAACAGAATGTGGAGCATTATTCTTCTCTCTAGAAGACGCTGTGAGACATCTAGTAACTCATGATCCAGAGAGATTGAGAAAGTACTTAATAAGATACGTCAAAAATAGGTAGACTATGTCAGAGAGCATTCAGAAGCTCACTATTCAGGAAGTTCTAGATAAGATAAGGAGACTTGAGAACTTTGAGATAGTAGGCTACGAGTCAGATATGGTGATGGTTGCTCCAGTGAAAGGAATAGTGAAGGTAAAAGACGAAGAGTTGAAAAAATATCTCGGAGAAGCAAAGAGAAGAAGACCTAGATCAAAACCTTCAGAAAAACAGTTAAAGCTTCTAGAAAACATAGCTAAGAAGCTTATTGATAATAAGATAAACTTCAAAATAGTATTTGAAGGAAAAGACATAATACTCAGATTCGATATTGATCACTTCGTCAAGATAAGCGATAAGGAAGTCAAGATAGCTGGATTCGCAGATCAGAAAGAGCATCCTATATCAGAGATATTTGACCTACTCTCCAAGCATGGAAAAGTCACGTTTCTGAGAGCTGTGAAATAGGGACTTTTTTACATAATCCCCTTATAAGTCACTTATGCGTAAGTATAACGATAATGATACCGAGAGTAGTATTATGCGAAGAACATCCAAGAGCACTAGTACGCATAAACACGTGCAAGACCTTGAAGTTCTCAATAAGCAGAGACCTCCTACACCTAGACATCGAGCCCGTAGACAAGTGCATAGAAGAAAGCGACTGTCTACTCTACATACCTTATAGAGGTCTCTACCACATGAACGACCTAGTTGAACCACTTAAGTCAGGAGATATGTCATACATAACCATAGTCCTCGAGACAAGGAGAACACTAAAAATGTATGAGCTACAGTTATCTAGAGAAAACATTCAAATGATAACTCACTCTCTCGACGACACCTTCTTCAGAGGATACATAGTATCTAATGACGATAAGATCGGTAAGAGAATAATGAAGAAGCTTGTAAAACAATATCAATCACTATCATTACCAATATACTGCTGCTTAATTAAGACTATATCGAACAAGCCATTACTAGACTCTGACATTATTAAAGATATGAATGTGAGAAAGATTAGAAACTGTGAACTATATTACTCATATGGAAAATGTATATATGTTAGAAGGATCGGGGTCAGTAGGTTCAACATATCTCTAATATACTCAATATCCTACTCTGAGGAGTTTCTAAACGTTATTTTAGAAATATTTGAAAGATCTAGAATGATACTTGACCTGAGATTAGGTAGAGTTGATAGGTTTGACGAGGGCTTGAAGACTGTGCTTGACGTATTCGCTAAGGCTGAGACAACTAGGTTAAGCAACTAGCTGAGCTAGAGATACAAGCTTCTTTACTAGATCCTTCTGACGCAGCTTCACATAGTTATATCTTCCTCTTCTCTCTACTATTAGTATTCCCTTCTCTGATAACCTATGAACTATCTTAGTGACAGTTGACTTAGGGAGTCCTAGAGTCCTATATATCTCCATCTGATAACATTCACCACCTCTCTCAAGAAGAAACTTCAGTACCCTCACCTCGTCGTGAGATAGCTGAGCTACGAGCTTTCGAACCTCCTCTTCCACATTATCTTCCTTATCGACTATTACAGGTTCAGGAACTATAGAAGTTTCTTCTAAAACTTCCTGACTAGTCTGTCCTCTAGGTTCTCTATACTCCTCACTTCTCGTATTCTCTTCCTTCCTCTGTGGTACTTCCTTCTCTGCTATATTTTTCCTCTTCTTGTTCTCTCTTAATAGTTTATGAACACGTGTGGAGAATAGTGAGTATAGTGCTGCAAATGATGCTATGTAGAGAATTACTAGAATGATGTCAGTTGGCATTGTTATGTTAAGGTCACCTCATTTATTAATTTATCAACCTCGTCTACTACTCTGTCTGTTAGTCCCATGCTATATACTTCCTGTTCAAGTTCAGCATATCCTAGATCCATCATGTCGTTCACTATCTTGAATCCTCTCTCCTGAAGTTGATCAACTATCTTCTTTATCACATCTATCCTCTTTCCTATACATGTTATCTTTATGCTTATCTTTCCTATGTAATATGTATCTCGTGGATATATCTGTACTATGAGCCAGGTAGACATGTTTGGTACCTCATACGTCTTTCTAACACTTTCTATTCTACCACTATCATAGTTTACTAACCATCCCTTACTTAGTATGCTCTCAGCAATCTCTATGCTACCTCTGACATCTCTCACATATGATACTACTAGCCTTATCATCTCTATGATCTCTCTGACCCTTGACATGATCTTGTCTAGAGAAGTATAAACATATTCTAGAGGACTCGGATTTAGAAATACTGTCTTATCGCTCGGAGAGTAGTCTATTGATAATCCAAGCTTAGTACATATTGAAGAGAGTAAAGATAGTTCTCCATATGTGAACCCTCTTAATCTAACTAGTCTAAGAGTATATGAGT
>JAADCU010000093.1 GCA_013154355.1 Thermoproteota archaeon
GAGCTATTATTTCACGATATTAAGAGTATCAGAAAGAATTAAAGAGAATCTGTATGTTATTGATCAGTTTGGTGTAGCGTCTTCACGTTTCTGACCGGTCCAACCTTCATCATTTATCTTCTATTTTTCTCGTAGTATGTTATAACTTTTTTCAATATTTCTATTGCTCTCGTCTTGTCTGCTGTTCTTGTTCTTGGTACTCCTATTGCTACTACGTATAGTGGTTTTTCTGTTGGTTCTGTACATGCTATCTCTTTTATTTCGTCATCATAGAATGCTCCTATTGCTACTGCTCCTAGTCCCATTCCTGTTGCTTGTAGGTATATGTTTTGACATGCATGTCCTGCTTCAAACATTACGTACTGTACTCCTCTTGTGCCATAGTATGTGCAGGTTCTTTCGAATACTGCTGTTATTACTATGTTTACAGAGGCATCATATACCCACTTCTGGTCTAGGCATGCGTGATATATGTGTGATCTATAGTCTCCTGGTCTTACTAGTGCTATTGAGTGTGTCTCAACTATGTACTTGTATACTCCTGGTTCTAGCTCTCTTACGCCTCCTGCTGGTACTACAGCATATATGTTTAATGGGTATGTAGCTCCAGCGCTTGGACAGGTTCGAAAGCCGTGATATGGTTCTGATATTCCTTGTGCTGACCATAGTAGCTGTGATAGCATTTCTATGCTTATTGATGCTCCACGTATGAAGTCTCTTATACTTCTTCTAAGTATGATCGCTTCTTCAAGTGTTAATGCACCTATCAGCTTAGGATATGGTAGATGTATCATCTTCCTGTACATAGGTTTACTTAGAGGACTACGTTAGGCTGGAAATAAGATTCGGATAACTATGCAAAAGTTGCACTAGAACCTTCTCCACATCCTCGGGCCTGACAGGACAGCCAGTAACATACGTGACCGACCTGTAACGTATCCTGAAGCCACGTGAGATGAGCTCTCTCAGAAACATGTCCCAGCCACCACATACCATGTAGGAGTCATACCATATTCCACCACCACATGCACAGGAACCTAGAACTATCACATGGCCTAGATCAACCTCTCCACCAATCCTCTCAAGATCTCTAACAATTCTACACAGATTACCTAGAGTTCCAGGTCCTGTAACTATCGTGATATCGTAACTTCTACTTCTTATACCATGATCAGGGCTTGGAAGCTCTCTACCAATCTTCTCCACTACTCTGACAACTCCAGCTAGAAGCTCAATATCACAGCCATTACATCCACCTAGGTTAAGGTAGAGAATCTTCATAACTTTCTCACCTTCTCTATAACCTTCAATACGTTTCCTAATCTACATCTCTCACATTTTAAATCAACCTTCAAAGCCTTATCAGATAGGTAAGATATAACATTTATACTATAGGGAACATAGTCTCTACATGAGGTACATCTAGCAGAATCTAGCTCATGAACTATGAACAGCTTGTCTAGAGAGTCGGCTATCATAGAATATTCATCTCCTACAGATAATGCACCTGTAGGACAGTTATCTACGCAGTAGCAGCATCTTATACATCTAGCAACATTATGAATCCACACGATCTTATTTTCTTTTCTATCAACATTGATAGAGTCTGTTGGACATACGTTACTACATGCGCCACATCCGATACATCTCTCTGGGTCGTGTACTGGGTATCCTCTCACCATTTTCTCACCTTTACGAGCCTGTCTGTACATGATAGACATGGGTCTAGGCTTGCTATGATTATAGGAGCATTTTTAGGAGACTCTCCTATGAGGATTGTCCTAAGTACTGCAAGATTAGCATATGTTGGTGCCCTAACTTTCCACCTATAGAGCTTAGAGTCGTGACCAGTAATTACGAAGTGTACATTCTCTCCTCGTGGAGCTTCTGTCATACCGATGCCTGTCCTGCCAGGATGTGGGTAGTATTCTGTTCTTAGTTCACCATTAACGAGTTCTTCTCTAGATAGTACCTGCTCGATTATTCTTATGCTCTGTATAGTCTCTTCACATCTTATGATGATTCTAGCATATGTGTCTCCACTATCCATTATAGGGACATCGAAGTCTACCATTTCGTAGGCTGCGTAGGATAGGTCTCTTCTCACGTCATAGTCTATTCCTGATGCTCTTGCAACTGGTCCGACCGCGCCTAGCTTGTGTGCGTCCTCTCTTGGAAGAGTGCCTACGTCTTTCAATTTTTTCAGGTTCTCTGACTCTGAAAGTCTCTCAAGAGCTCTCTCCACATCTTTCAATTTCTTCACGAGCTCTCTCACAGATCTAACCTGCTCCACAGTGAAACCATATCTGACTCCTCCGATAACGTTGAGACCATACATCTTTCTGTTGCCAACAAGTACGTCACATGCATTCATAACAAGTTCACGGTACCTCAGTAACTCGAGAAATATGTCTCTCAGACCTATAGCATATGCTATCAGTGCAAGAAGAAGTAGATGACTTTCTATTCTCTCTAGCTCAAGCATGAGAGCTCTCTCAAATCTTGCTCTCTCAGGAACATCTATGTTAAGTGCAGACTCAACTGCCTGACAGTATGCTGTCGAATGAGTGAATCCACATATTCCGCATATCCTCTCAGCTATGAATGGTACCTGCTCTATCTTCAATCTCGACTCGCCAACCTTCTCAATACCACGATTAATATATGAGCCAATGTAGAGAACGTCAACTATTCTATTGCCAACCACCTTTATAAGAAAATCCTCATGTTCATAAAAGAACGGGTGATGAGGATCGACCTCTACAAACCCTTCCTTCTCAATAAGCTTACAAGATGCTAGACTATGAATCTTCATATCATGTCTAAAATCCTTGCGTAGAGGTCTCACATCGCTAGGAACACCCCAGTGTAGTATAAATCTCTCAGCTATGGGTAAGCTGGTCTTTAATCCTAGAAGATCATATGCCTCGTTCTCACACCATTCTGCTGCTGGAAGTATATCATGTACATGTGGAGCCTCCTCATTCTCGCTTATTAGTACCCTAAGCATGAGCTTGACTCTAGGTCTAGTGAGAACGTATACTAATGCTAGTTCTCCTTCTCTAAGACCACTATAGTCGACTCCTATACATGTAGAAAAGTGTAGACCTTTCTCTAGTACTAGACACTTGATGACATCTCTTAGATCATGCTTGTCTACGTCTATCAGTATGGTGTCTTCACGTAGCTTAACAATCTTGTTGAGAGGTATTTTACATTCCTCAAGTACCTTTATGACCATCCTAGTCGCCTTCTCTTCTCCTCTATAGCTTCGGAGAGGACTTTTACAGCTTTTGAAGGTTCTACCTCTATGAATAATTTTCCTCCAGTAAGCTTATCAAGCTTTTCTTCTAACCATTCCTTTACAAACTTGCTACCTAATATCGGTAGTCTAACTCCAGAATGTACTACTACTCCACTAGCAGCCATGCCAAACATGAGTGCCATTATCTCCTCAGCCATTGGTTCAGGAGCTGATGCTACTATAGGCATCTTATTGAAAGGTACTTTCAGAATATCTGATAGTTCTACAAGCAGGCGCATTATTCTTGCATTATCTGCACAACCACCAAATGAGAGACATGGTGGAATGTTATACTCTGCACAGAACTTTGATAATCCTTCACCAGCTAGCTGCCTAGCCTCAGGTTTGAGTAGTCCAGCTAGTCCAGCAGCAACATTCCAACATCCTGTACCTAGTACTAGAATGTTGTTCTTTATCAGACCCTTAGTCACCTCTGCATGTCCATAGTTATGGACAACCTTCGGAGTAGTGCAGCCGAATACTATGGCTACTCCTCTTATAGTTCCATCCTTGAGAGCGTTAGCTAGAGGTTCTAGAGATCCCTTAAGATAGGACTTTAATGCTTCTATAGACCATCCAATCATTGCTTGTTCAGGTGGTGTTCTCGGTGTGAACATCTTCTCCTCCTTCCTGTTCTTGAAGTTCTCTATAGCCATCTTCACTATCTTCTTTAAGGCATCAGTCATGTTTTCTGGAGTAACTTCCACATGCTCGGCTCCTCTTATCCTACCTATATGACTAGTCGTCACGAGCTTTGTATGATATCTCTTACATGCGTCAACTATTCCCTGCATTGTGCATAAGTAATCTACTACGAATAGCTCAACCATTCCAGTAGATAATACTACCTCGCTCATCATGAAGTTAGCTGGCACTAGAACGTTTACTCCGAGAGCGTTCACGTTTATTGCTTCCTGCTCCATCTCTTTGCTTTTTGCTATCTCTACAAGCTTCTTCAGTAGTGGTCTCTTAGCTATTCTAACGACAATATTCACATAGTCCTCGCTTATCGCTCTAGGACCCATTGGTCCCTTTCTTGGGCTAGGTGTTCCAGAGAGAACGTCCTGTAGAGCATATGCTAGGTAGGCGCTGACCCATAGTGCGTATAGTCCTATCTTGAGTGAGTGTAGTAGAAGATCTTCAGGATCCGTGCTAACTCCCTCATGAGTCTTGTGAAGTGACTCAACAATCTCTCGAAGAACACCTCTGAATCTTAGTCCAAGCCCTGTAAATATTTCTCTAATCTCTTTTGGCACATTCTTCTCAAATATTTTCGACCTAATCATCGATCCCATATCTCTCGAGATCTCCTCGACAACCTCTGTAGCAAGCTTTACATCATCCTTACCTTGTGGATCAATGTCTAGAAGTTTAGCAAGTTCTTCAAGTCTAGCTCTATCAGCTATGGATAGATCTCTACACTTTCCTTCAGCTACAGCATAGGCGTAGTCGAGCAAGTCCATTGTTAGGTCAGTATACGATGATGCTCCAGCACAGACATGTCTAAGAAGACCTCTCGCTACTATGGTATCAGAATCTACACCACAGGATCCTCTACTAGCACCTTCACCGAAGGGATCGATCCTACAGGGACCTATGAGACAATGTCTACAACATATGCCTAGAAGACCAAAACCACACTGTGGTTCCTGGCTTGAGAATCTGTGCCATATCGTCTCGACACCATCCTGAAGAGCTTTCTCAAGGAGCTCACGTGTGACTCTATCTATCGTGGCTTTAGAAGGATCAATGTTTGACATAGTAATCTACCATGCAATAATCCTAAATCTTATATTAGTACTACCTCTCTAGAAGAGCTTTGAGCATTCTCTCACGAAGTCTCTCACGTGCAAGCTCTGTCTCAGTAACAAACATCAACGCACCTGTTGGACATGCCTCAACACATGCAGGTCTTCTACCACTTCTCACCCTGTCAATACATATGTCACACTTGACGACCACTCTAAGCTCAGGTATGAGACGTGGATGAGCTATTGGACATACTAACGTACATAATCTACATCCAATACATCTAGAAGGATTATGAAGAACATACCCAGTCTCATCCCTATACATGGCTCCTGTAGGACACACAGCTACACATGGAGCATCATCACAGTGTCTACATGTGATAGGAACGTTCAGATCATCAATCTTGTACACCCTTATCCTAGGCCTAGGACTAGGTCTCTCATATATCGCTGAGAAGAGATCCCTAGATGTAGAATGCTCTACTGCACAAGCTATCTCACAAGAACGACAACCAACACATCTTGAGACATCGAACATCACTATCGGTCGAGACATGAAGCCCACTGATGATAATATCGTGATAAAAGATTTATAAGCTAGATCGCTACAATTAGGAGCTGGATAGATATGGGTGGAAGACAGAGAACTTCACTATTCCTCACCAGTGAGGAAGAAGAGAGAAAGCTTGGCGGAAAAGTAAGCACAAAGGAGGAAGAGTCAAGAAGACAGCAGGCTAAAAAGAAGAAGTAATCATAGATGAGACCTCCTCGACTAATAAAACCAATAATAGACATAGCAGTTCCCTGGAACGTTCTCGAAGAATGTCCTGACGAAAGAGAGAAGGTACGTAAGATAGGTTACATATGTAGAGGAGCAGCAATATTTCAGACATCAAGACTCATAATATATAGGTATGGTAAAGTAGATGAGAGAGAACTACGTTTCTTGAAGAGAAATCTTGAATACATTGTCTGTCCCCCCTATCTGAGAAAAGATCTCTTCAAGATAGAGCAGGAACTAAAATATGCTGGACTTCTACCACCATTGAAGACTCCCTGTCATTACCTAGCCTCTAGAGATAGACTTAGACCTGGAGACATAGTTGAAGGTATTGTCACGAGATGGGACGGGTACTTCAGCCTAGTCAAGATAGGTGAAGGAAAGTTTGCTAGAGTACCTAGACCTTATCCCGTAGGCTCTAGACTAGTCATAAGGATAGAGGCAGAGAGTAGAGAAGGAAGATATAGAGCTCACGTAGTATCATTGGATAAGATAGAGATCTACTGGAACATAACGATAGAGGAGAAACATATTAGAGAGCTACTAAACTCTGAAGAGTATTCTACAGTTATATTGACGGGAAGAGAAGGAAGAGATATCAGACAGCTATATCATGATATTCAGAGAGAACTAGCAAGAGCTAAAGAGCAGAATAGGAGGATACTCGTCATATTTGGATCACCACGCAAAGGGATCGAACAAATATTTCAAGAAGAGGGCTTAGACCTGGAGAGATACTACTATGTGAACTTCATTCCTGAGCAAGGCGTAGAGACTATACGTACAGAGGAAGCAGTAATATCGGTACTATCAGTACTCCACTTCATCAGGACTTGTCTGCTAAGACAATAATTATAGTATAGATAGAAAAGATAGAGCATGTGCCTAATGTAGAGATCATAGTTGCATTAACACCACCACGCCCTGAATCAATCCCCGATCTTGAGGAGCTCGTAGATAAGCATAATATAAGAACAGTAATCTTTGAGCTACCTGAGCCAGCTCTATTAGAGAAGTTTCTTAAAGGAGAAGTAACAGTTGACGATGTATTACTAGATCTCGAGCTTGAGTACCCAATATTTACTAGAGAGCTTCTTCTTCTAGCAAAGAGACTTCATGATAGAGGAATCAAGGTTCTATTTATAGATCCTTATCAGGAGACTGCTACTAGAATAAAGGTTAAACTATTTCTCAGAAAAGGTCTTGAAGAACTTGATAGAGATCTTACAGCAAGGTATATAGCAATGCTTGAGTTGAATCTAGGAAAGATATTTCAAGAATATTATAAAGCTTATTCGAGGAGAGATTTTGATAAGCTTGTAGAGACAACATTAAGATATGCTAAGTTTGATGCTGAAAGAACAAGATTTAGAACTGAGCTTAGAATAAGAAAGTTGCAGGAAATAGTTGAAAGTCTTGAGAAGCCGATACTAATACATACACACTTCATAAATAAGTTATTACCAAGAGAACTTGAGAGAAGATTAGGAAAAGCTATAAAGATAGTAGACATATATGAAGAACAGCTCAAGAAGATCGGTAAGAAGATAGAGCATCCAGGAAGAAGACTGACACAGGCATATCTACTACATGATGAGACTAACATGGAGAAGCTTAAGATTCTTGCAGCAAAGACGGTAATACTCGTATCACAGTATCCTCCAGCAGAACTAGTACCAACGCCAGAAAATAGATATCCAATGCTTAAAAAAGATATAGAAATACTAGAACAGTTAGAGGGAAAGGAGAACCTGGAAGAGTTAAAAATACTATACAAGAAGCTTATAGAGAGAACCGCGACGCACCGATAAGAGGGTCAATAGACCCCCGATGAATCGGTGTGCCAAATACTAAAAATGATGAGTACCACCCGGCACAGAAAAATGAAGATAACTTACCCGACTGAGCTATATGAGGGACTCTCTACTCTTCCATATGCTGCAGAGCTTGCCTCAATCACTTTCTCACGGTTCTTGTTGAATCTGTTACAGAAGTCACGTATTATGAGAAGCTGAGGTACAGTATACGATACCAGTAGTGATGCTAGAGGTATAGCTATCTTAGCTAGCTCGTGAGATATTAAGAATGAGGTGATAGGAGCAGATATGATAGCATTTAGCGCCATTAATGCTCCTTCTAGCAGCTTGTGATGAGCAAACAATATATAAGACTTATACATCATCTCTAAATTGACTGGTGCTAATACGAGTACTATATTAAGAACCTTAGATATTATACTACCTATATCGATGTTGAAGCCGTGAAAAATGAGGCTGTTGATTATTGAGCTTATATTAATCTTAGATATGATGCTAATAAGATCGTTAATCTCATGTATAAGTACTAATATCTTAATTATGAAAGTTGCTATGAAAGGAATTATTCCCACTAAGAAGCCGTAATATGTTAGATATATTATGTTAGGTTTATCTATTTTTATACCAAGCTTTTCATATTTCTCAAATCTCTGTTTCATTTTTGAGTTTAAGTACTCCATGATTGCTATGTATGAACATGCAAACGTCATGAGAGATCCAGTCACGGTGAAGAAGATTGATGGTATTATGTTGAGAGGCCATATTATTGATAGGATAGATATGATCATAATAAGATAGCCTAATGCACTTTCTTTACTAATCTCGTACCCCATTATGAGTCCTACTATTAGAGTAATTATGCTAAGTATAGGTAATAGTGCACATTCTCCTACAGCAATCATTAGAAGACCCATAATATATATTATCACAGCCATAAAACATACAATAAGAGACTCGAGATATGCAAGAAAGAACTCTTTAACGCTTGTAGCAAAAGAAGAACGTACATTCTCTGGAGGAACCTCAGATAGGACATTATAGGAAGCACGTATCAGTGCTGCGTTAGGAGCTAAGTATAATGATGCAAATACTATGCTTGACATTACTAGAACATATATTATTATAGATTCTAATCCTGAAACATGAAGAATATTGAACAAAATATATCCAGCAATCATAAATATTGCTGGTACTATGATTATAGATACAAGCACGTAAAATGCTAAGTATATTAGGTAGCTTAGAAACATACGAAAAGTACTACATTTAGGACAATAGTAGATATAATCGAAATAACGAGAATTAGAAAACATGTTCATACTACTATACTCCATTATTAAAATATTAACACTCTAAGGTAAAGAATAACTCTTTGCATAATATTAAATGATAAAACATTGACAAAAGCATTAAAGATGCTCGATATCAGGCATATAACGTCCTATAGGTATACCTTCCATATAGATATGATGTAGTAGATAGTTATGATATTGTTTACCTACATTCATTTATTATCTTTAATCCTAGTATTCTTAACATATTAATAAGCTTATAATATTCGTTCTTAGGTGGTGACAGATATAGTGCACATATTCTTTTACATTTTTTAAGTACTATAATTATCCAACATCTTCCTTGAGGCCTAACCATTAGTACGAATACATTACCAAACTCTCTTGAATTGAAATAACCAGCTAAATAATTATATGATCCAATACCAAACTCTCTGGTAAGTCTATACTGAGTATTATTCCAAGTTACAATCAGGACCTTACTAATATCATTGATATTAACAGAAACGCTTAATGGTACTACACAGAATGTTTTCACGGTTATAGTCTTGTTTGTTAGAATTATACTATCATAGAACTTATTAACTATTCCCGAACAAAGGTAGATTATTATTAGTGCAAAGATCATAGAGATTATCGCTATATTATGTTCTCTCTTAAGCTCAGTATTCTTACGTTCTCTCCAGTATGCGAATCCTAGGAGTACTATTAAGAATGTAATGTGAGCTAATACGAGCCCTGATAAGTAATAGGGATCTGAAAGCATTAGCTCAAGTACTGGAACATGAACATACATGTACACCATCCTGCGTTCACCTTTCTCGGTCTTCTATATATTTAACTTATCTTATTTAAAAGACAGTCTCTACAAGATATGTAAGTATCCTTTATAAGGACATGATAAGTTGAGAAATGTGGTACATGAGGTTTGGGAAGGTTGAGCTTGGTATAGGCTTGGGATCTTATATAGCTACTGCACTAATCCTCATCATATCAGCATTATATTCAGGTGCGCA
>JAADCU010000058.1 GCA_013154355.1 Thermoproteota archaeon
AGTTGCCTCTTCGTCATCCTGAGATTTTTAAGCATCTTGGAATTGAGCCTCCTAAAGGAATCCTCCTATACGGCCCACCAGGATGCGGAAAAACACTACTAGCAAAAGCAGTAGCAAACGAGGCAAATGCATACTTCATACATATTAACGGTCCCGAGATAATGAGCAAGTACTATGGAGAATCAGAAGCTAGGTTAAGAGAGATCTTTGAGGAGGCCAAGAAGAATGCACCAGCAATCATATTCATAGACGAGATAGACGCAATAGCACCAAAGAGAGACGAGGTAACGGGCGAGGTAGAGAAGAGAGTCGTAGCACAGCTGCTGACTCTAATGGATGGATTACAGGAGCGTGGACAGGTAGTAGTCATAGGAGCCACGAACAGGCCTGAGGCTGTCGACCCAGCGCTCAGAAGACCAGGAAGATTTGACAGAGAGATCTACATCGGCATGCCTGATAAGCGTGCTAGAAAGGAGATACTTGCAGTACATACAAGAAACGTGCCACTATGTACTAGAGAGGACGTAGAGAAGAAGATCTGTGCAGAGGGAGACGAGGTTGACCTAGACAAGCTTGCTGAGATGACTCATGGATACACTGGAGCAGACCTAGCAGCACTTGTCAAAGAGGCCGCCATGATAAGGCTAAGAAAGGCTATAGAGAGAAAGGAGATAGACATTGAACAGCCTGAGATACCTCCAGAACAGTTACAGAAGATAAAGATAGGAATGTCAGACTTCATGGAGGCATTAAAGTACGTTCAGCCAACAGTGCTGAGAGAGGTAATCATAGAAGTGCCAGAAGTACACTGGGACGATATTGGAGGATACGAGAACGTTAAGCAGGAGCTACGTGAGGTAGTTGAGTGGCCACTAAAGTATCCAAAGTACTTTGAGGAACTTGGAGTAGAGCCACCAAAGGGAATACTCTTATTCGGTCCTCCTGGTTGTGGTAAGACTTTGTTGGCTAAGGCTGTTGCTACTGAGAGTGGTGCTAATTTTATAGCCGTAAGAGGACCAGAGATCCTAAGTAAGTGGGTAGGCGAGTCAGAGAGAGCAATAAGAGAGATCTTTAAGAAGGCTAGAATGGCTGCACCATGCGTAGTATTCTTCGACGAAATAGACGCAATAGCACCAGCAAGAGGTTTAAGACATGATACTAGTGGAGTAACGGACAGAATAGTTAACCAGCTACTCGCAGAGCTAGACGGAATAGCACCACTGAAGAACGTCGTAGTAATAGCGGCAACAAATAGACCTGACATTCTTGACCCAGCACTGCTGAGACCAGGAAGATTCGACAGAATAATATACATACCACCACCAGACGAGCAAGCAAGATTCGAGATACTGAAAGTACATGTCAAGAAGATAAAGGTAGCAGACGAGGTGAAGGAAGGAGACTACAAGTATCTGAGAGATCTAGCAAAGAGAACAGAATACTACACTGGAGCAGACCTAGCAGCACTAGTACGTGAAGCAGCAATGCTAGCACTGAGAGAATCTATAAAGTCAGGAACGATAAAGCCAGTCGAGATCAGACACTTCGAGGAAGCTCTCAAGAGAGTACAGCCATCACTATCCCCAGAGCAGGTAAAGAGATATGAAGAGATGGCTAGAGAGCTAAGAAGAACAATAATGGGAGGATAAACTCACTTACGCTTAATAACTTCAACACCTTTATAATTCTCATCAATAACCTTCAACACGAGATCCCTAATCTCCTTCTTAAGAGATTTCCAATGAATAATAACACGTTCAGGAAATGGTACAGTCTTAGTAATAGCATCTTTAACATTTTTCTCAGTAATACTAACATACTTAGGTATCGTATGTCCAAGATCAATATCTAGGTTAAATATATGGTTCATTAACGTGCAGTAATGAAGATCTCCTATCGAGACAGTAACTTTCCCAATCTTCTTTAAATAATCTTTAAATCTAGCTAGAATATCCTCTATAAGATCTATAAAAAGATTTATACATCTCTCATCGTTCCATTCTCTTTCACTTGATCCAACTTCAATAAAACAAGACTCATAGTCTATAGATGGTCCGTGATGAGTAGCCTCCATAACAACCTCATACTCATCAACTAGTTCTCTTTCTTCAGCTAACTTTCTTAATTGTCTAATAATGTTCGAGTTTAGGCATGCATTACATATAGAAACCTCGTTATCTATGCCTCCATACTCTGCCTTGTTCCAGTTGCCACTTGTGTGAACTGTTAACATTGGTCTAGGGTTTCTTAACATTTCATGTCTACTAATGAATAGAATTTTTGGATTATCAATATTTATGATTGATAACGCTTTTAATAGTTCTGCATTTTCAATAAATGGTAGATCCTTATTTTCAAGTAAGATTACAGGAGTTTCACGATATTTAAGGATCTTAAGGTTATTACAGTCTCTTACTTGTATCATATTGTTTTCAAGTTTCTTATAAACATTATATGAAAATCTATCTGTTTTTGAGAATGCTAAGACTATCATTATAACACCTCGAGAAGTTTTGTTATTGATATTTCTCCTATAGCTGTCGGATTGTAATACTCTAGAGCTGATAGAACTCGTGGGTGAACCTCTCCTACATATCCTAGCTCTATCTTTCTATTCTTCTCGACTATTATTCCTGTTCTCTCAGGTATTAGTCCAGGTATCTTTCCTTTCCTATATTCTACATTGATGTTAAGTATTTTGAACAATGTGTTAAATATTGTTAAGATATCTGTTAAGGTAATACTTTCACCTGTTACTAATACTCCAAGATGAACATCTTGTAGAATCTTATCATCCTCATACCATGCTACGTCTCCTATATCAAATATCTTTGCATATTTCTCTCCTAGTGTTGGATTCTCTCTTACAGTATCTAGAAGCTGTATCCATATGCATCTTCTAATGGAATTATAGAGCTCTGACTTAGGATTCAGGACTTCGATAATTCCATCCTGTTCACAGATCTCTTGAAGTCTCTTGCTAGTCATCACATACGTCATAACTTCGATAATGTTCATACCTCTCAATACTGATCTAATCTGAGTTATTATACGACTTAACGTACTTTTACGTCCATGAACAGCTTGTAGAGGATACTCACGCTCAATCTTATCATAACCATACATGACTAATATGTCCTCTACAACATCTACCTTATGAAGAACATTGATCCTATATGGAGGAACCTTAACAATAACATGATCGTTCTTATCTTCTACGTCATGTCTAGCCTTAAGAAGAAGCTCGGTAAGTTCTCTTCTAGATAGCTTGATTCCAGATATATCGTAGACGTACTCCTCATCTATGTCATATTTAAGATAATTGAAAAGTTCATCTCTTATCTGTGAGTAATAGTCCACGTGTATTCTAGGAACCTCAACTATCTTTGATCTACTTCTCTCTAAAACATTATAGACAACTACCCTATAGACGTCGATGACTCTTTTCAAGTCTGTTCCTGTGACATCTATCATTATGTTTCTAGTATTCTCAGTAACTTTATGAAGTTCTGAGTTCAGTATCGGTATTATGACGAGAATACTATTTGAAGAATCTATTATTACAGGAACCTTCTCCTTATCTGGGCTCAACGCTACGTCTCTATACTTCTGACCTTTCTCTGTGATTTCTAGCACCTCTGTTCCTTTCATAGGTCTATCATAGCCTAGTGGTACATACTCTACATCATTAATATTCATGGAAGTATATCTTATAGGAAACCTTATCTTATCAGCATCATAGAGACCTATAGCCACTATTTTTCTATCTCTACCATACGTCTGATGAAGCTTCTCCTGTAACTGCATTAGCTGTCTAACAGCTTCTTCATGAAGCTCTACATCTCTTACGATGCTAGTTATGACATATCTTCTCCAGGGAACATCATCAACATACATGTCATATGTCTCGTATCTCACATCTATTCTTGGCGATCCAAGCTCAACACCGAGAAGCCCTTTTATGACTCTGGCTATACCCTCGACAGAGAACATGTCAGGTCTATCATGAGTAACCTCAAGCTCTATAGTGTCGTTCTCTATCTTCTCTAGCTCACCTTTCAATCTAGTAAATATTCTTCTAAGATCTTCAGTACTTAATGATGTACCGACAAGTCTCTCAAGATCCCATCTCTGAAATGAGATTATGGGCATGCAATCTCTCTAGCAATCACCTATCTTTTCAATATTATGAACTCCATAATCGTCTTAAGCATCTGTGATGAATTCTCTACTGTCGACGCAGCACGTAGTATCCGTATAGTTTGTCTATCAAGACGCTCTAACGTCCCTCTAAGATAGTTAAAAGGTCTCTTATCTCTTAGATCGTTAGGAAATCTCTTATAAGGAAGAGCTAGCTGAGAGTTTCCTCGTTTAAGGATGTACTTTCCTTCTCCAGTCCTAACAACATCATATATAGTGACTCTAGAGGATATATCTTCAGCAATCATGAACTGTATGGGAGCAATATCAATTCCTGTATCTACATCTCTCCACGATCTTCTAGCACTACTAAATCTTCTGACAATGTTCATCAGAAAATTCACATCTTCCTCATGTAGATGATGCAGACCTACCCAGACAGGTGCGACATGAAGTAGCTCGTGAAGAGTGGTAGCATAGAGCTTCTCTATCTCAAGTCTGGCTAATGTGAGACTTGCAGCATCAGTATAGAATATAGTGTACGGGTACTCGCATGGTTTAACAAAGGCAATTACAAACCTGCCTCTATCACGTACGAGACTCATAGTATGAACAAGATCGAGAGTCCTCTTAGAGAAATAACAACAAGCTATCAAGATGAGAGCTGCGAGAAGTCTAGGATCAGAAACAAGTCTTCTAACAGCGTCCTCATCTATGCACTCACTTTCTACTTCTCTTATCTTGTATGAGAGTCTATTCTTCTCGAGATCAGTATCTCGTAAAAGATCTAGAACCTTAGACATCTTCTTAGACAAGATCTCGAGCCTTCTACTAAGCTCATCTTTCTCAGAACTAAGCTCATTCTTATACCTCTCTAACCTTCTTATCTCATCTATCTTACGTTGAACTTCCCCGCTTATCCTGCTAATCTCATTAAGAGAGTCCTCAATAGCAACTCTGTACTTCTCTTTGAAACTTTTACCAGCTATCTTACTTATGATTGCATCTACAAAGCTCAGTCTCTTCCATAAGGCTAGCTTTTTCTGAAAAATCTGTATACTCTTCTCTAGCTCCTGAGCTTGGTTCTTAAGTTTCTGCACCTCTATATTCAATTTCTGTATAAGCTCATCGTTTTTCCTTATCTTTGAATTTATCTCGTTTATCTTCCTTTTTAGACTATTGTACTCCTCTATCAGGACCCTATACGCATTATTAAGAATCTCTCTCCTCTTCTCAAGATCTCTTAGACCTTTTCTCAGCTCTTCGATTATGCTTGTTCTCTGCCTTGTTGTTACTATAGCATCTACGACCTCTGCAGAGTATGCTGCTACTACTGGAATTGCCGACAATGCTACATCTAGGACATCATCTGGTGCTACGTCTGTGATGCTTTTCGTGATAGGAGTTCACCTAGGTACAATATGGGTAGTAGTTATTTGTATATTTCCGAGATATAGCGTTACTGTACATTTATGGTTCTCTTACTCAGGTACTTCTAGCTCGACTTCCTGTACTGTCAAGACGTTGTGTGGGCAGAACATTGCGCAGAACCCACAGTGTGTGCATATTAGTGGTTTGTTCTGTTCCTCGTCCCACTGTACTGCGCCTACTATGCAAGCTTCTGCGCATCTTCTGCATCCTATACATTTGTCATAGTTAACGAATAGTACGATTCCTCTCCTCTCTATAGCATCCATTGGACATGCTCTGACGCATGGTGGATCCTGACAGAGCCTACATACTATTATTGAGAATCCTCTCTCAAATCCGCCCATGGATCTTACAACTATTGCAGATTTCCCGAAACCGAGGTATCCCTGTCTGCGTGAGCATGCTAGCATGCATAGTCCACATCCTACACAGGACTCGTAGTCTCTTACTGTTAGTCTCTTACCTTTAACTTTTCTAGTATTCTTAACTTCCTGTACCTGTACTTGAGAAGACATGTGTTAGAGAGGTTTCTCTATCTATTAAATAACTGTGACGGTATATGCAGAGAGTACTTAGCCTTTAAGAACCTTCTCTACAATGTTCTTCAATTTTGTGGCTAGCTCCTGAGCCTTAGCTGGATCTCTATGTTCTACAAATATTCTTATTATTGGCTCTGTCCCACTTGGTCTAACGAGAAACCAGCCATCCTCCATGTCTACTCTTATGCCGTCTATGAATATCTGCCTGTACTGAGAGTACTCTTCTTTCAGTACCTCTACAACCTTGCTGAACTTCTCCTTCTGCTCGGGAGTAACCTCTACTCTGAGCTTGACTGCGTAATATTTTGGAAGAGTCTCATAGAGTTCATGAAGTCTCTTACCTGTCTCTGCTAGTAGGCTAAGCATGAGCATCGTCGTCATTGGTCCATCTCTGACTGGGTTATGTCTAGTGTAGAGAAATCCTCCATTCTCCTCGAATCCACAGAACGCGTTCGTCTCAAGTATCTTATATGACACGTTTATTGCACCTACAGGAGTCCACTCAATCTTTATGTCGAGCCTTGTTAAGACTTCTTCAACAAGTTTTGAAGATGATACTGGAGTTACAACGATTCTAGAGTACCCATCCTTGACCTCTCTATCAACTATGTGACTTGCTATTATCGTTCCTGACCTATCTCCCCATAAGAACTCTCCTGTCTCATCAACAAATATAGATCTATCAGCATCGCCGTCATATGCTATGCCTATACAGCCTAGATCTCTGACAGTCTTTATCAGATCTATCACAGTATCAGGTCTAGGCTCTGGAGGTCTATCTGGAAACCTACCGTCAGGATATGAGTTCAATGCTAGATATCTGACTCTAGCTCTCTTCAAGAGCTCTGGAACTAGAAGTGATGCTGCACCGTTAGCACAGTCTATGACTATCTTCATGTCAGCCTTCCTTATCTTATCAAGGTCAACTCTAGAAAGTATGTCATCTATGTACGTGTTGAGGAGGTATCTTGCATCATGTATGTTGCCTAGCTCGCTATATGGTCTCAATGTGAACTTCTCCTCCCAGTAAAGTTCCTCTATCTTCTCCTCCTCGCTTCTAGGAATCTCAATTCCTCTTGGACCGACAACCTTTATACCATTATACTGAGGAGGATTATGACTAGCAGTAACTATGACAGCTCCATCAAAACCATGCCTCTTAACCAGGTACTGAGTTGCAGGTGTTGGTGCTAGACCAACCTCATATACATCACAGCCACATGCTACTAGGCACCCTTTTATTATGTTTGCAACATATTCACTAGATGTTCTAGAGTCCCATCCTATGAGTATCTCCTTCCCTGAGAAGTATGTTCCTATAGCCATTCCTATCCTAGTGATGAACTGTGGTGTTAGTTCAACATTGACAACTCCTCTTATACCGTTAGTACCAAAGAGTCGAGGGTACTTTCCCATTGAGGATAATATTATCTTGACTAGGTTTAAAAGACTGTGAGAAATATGCAGACTCTACCTGACAATCTCCTCAACAGGTACAGGATTTGTACGATTTATAAGTGCTAGACAGATCAAGTAGAAGAGCACTATCCACATTATGCTAGACCAAGTACAGATCCAGAGATCTACCTTAGGAATAGTGAGACCACTCCTATAAAAGTACCACCATGCACCTACTGGAGGAACTTGACCAGTGAATCCCCAGTAAGCTATCGCTCCAGCACCCATGAGAGGTAGTGCATAGAAGTACTGTGGTAGCTTCTCCACATTTCCAGGAATGAATAATAGGAATGCTAGCATAAGTATTAGAAATGATATAAACCTAGCATGTCTGGCAAGATTGAGCTTTGCCACTAGGAGAGACAGTGCTAGACCTAGCAAATATACTTGTAGACCTAGCAGCACTATAGATAGGTAGAGTACTCCAAGATTAGCTGGAAAGATTAGTACACCCTTACTAACATATGCAACAATTATACACATTATGAGCATTAGAGTTCCATAAAAGAGTGTTGATACTATTGAAGCGATAACGTCCTCTAGAAGTAGTCTCTTAACATCATACTTACCGAACTTTGAGACATAACGTAGACCAGCTAGCCCATATAGGAATATGAAGTAGAAGCTTATCCCTAGCGATGCTAGAGAGATAGTGAGCATCGTAGCATATACAGCACCAACATAGTATATCCACGCTTGAGATATTGGAGGTATATTACTACCAAATACTAGTAGATCTAGAACAACCCAGAAACCGCAGAAGAGTATTCCCCAGAATAACGCATGCCTATTCAGTGCTGCACTCTTGATCTTATACACTAGATATCTACTTAACGTCATATCATGTATCTACAGTACGCACATTATTAAAATTATCGAGCTACCGGAGCTTCGTAAAGTACTTCAAACATCTTCTCCATACTTGATAGCTCAGATAATGGTACTCCTTTATCAGTTCCCTTAACTATGCTTATCTTCTCGCCAGCAACATCAATGGTAAGTAGAGCGTCATCATGATGACCTCTCACTAGTCTAGCTTCAAGAAGATCACTAACTCTTATAGGACCATAAGCTCTTCCTGAAAACATTATATAGCAATCCCAGTCTCTAAAGAGCTTTATCATCCACAGCTCATGAGTACTTAACATAACTATAGAATCCGTACTTAATATGAGATCGAGAACCTTCTTTTTACGCCCAGGATCAACATCCTCAAAAGGCTCATCAAGAACCATGTATCTTCCTCTTGCAGCTAGAGCAAGTGAGAGAGCTGTAAGCTTCTTCTGACCTGTAGATATCTCGTAGAAGGTCTTTGACAATACGTCTCTTATATTGAACATCTCGACAAGCTCGTTAAATGTTCCCACATCTAGGTCTAGAAGATCCTCATATAACTTGACTATCGACTTAATATCTTCGGGAAGAATGCTATATGCATCAATTAGGTTAGTGCTCATCACATGAATCCACTTCTTTATCACTTTTATGCTCCTACCATCAATAATGATATCTCCATCATCAATATTGATTATGCCAAGTACGGCCTTTATTAGTGTCGTCTTTCCGCTACCATTTGGCCCTAAGAGGAGTGTCTTCCTCTCTATTCTCATGTTGACTCCCTTAAGAATATGCTCATTTTTGAGACGCACATGAAGATTATTGATCTCTATAGGCATAGATTGTATAACGTGTTCAAAGTCTTTAAATATTTTGGAATTACTCAGTCCCGTTAAGCCCTCTTCACTGGATCCGCTTCGACCGCACTCATCATCTGTAAGTATGGTCATATTGCTAATACTTAAACATTAGATAATGATACTACACACATGACCTGTCTAACAGAGATAGTTCTCGCAGGAATATATAAGTGCGAGATCATGAGTAGGACAAAACTGTTCCAGTATCTGCTTCTAGTGGACTATGTAGCACAGGTAGAGATAGGTAGGCCAATCACAGGACTAAAATGGAAGAAGTATCATTACAGCATATATCCAGACAATAGACATGATGTACAGAATGTACTAGACGAGCTCATAAACGATACGGGAATACTTAAACAAGAAGGACAAAACTATAAGCTAGTTAAGAGAGAAGAAGCAGAGAAGATATATAACAAACTTGATGAGAAGATGCGAAAAGTCATAGACAAAGTCGTAGAAATAATTAAACAGAAGTCAGAGAAGGAACTTCTAGAACTAATAACAGGACTAAAAGGAATAAGAGAGATACCATGCATGCATCCAATAAATCTAGAGGCAGCTGAACCCTTGAACCTCTGAGCCTGGCGGCCCCGCCGGGATTTGAACCCGGGACCTACGGCTTAGAAGGCCGCCGCTCTATCCAGGCTGAGCTACGGGGCCTTTCGC
>JAADCU010000004.1 GCA_013154355.1 Thermoproteota archaeon
CAGATATGTCTATATTGGTAATGTTCCTGGACATCCACTAGAACATACCTATTGTCCAAACTGTGGAAAAATAGTCATCAAGAGATATGGAATGTATGTTGTTAAGGTGAACCTAGGTAGAAGAGATGAGACGTATGTATGCCCGAACTGTGGTACTGAGATACCTATAAGAGGGACCGTCAGAAGAGTTGAAAGATCTATTTGATAGGTATCTCATGTCGAGTCCTCTTCATCTGATGCGTAAGCTCCTCAGCAAGCTCTGCAAGAGTCTCACTAGACACTACATGTATCTCATGAGCCTCTAACCTCTTCACATCGTACACTATGAGCCTCCTCGTTGCTGTGACCTTAGCTATCACTATATTACCTTCTCTAAGCTTGTCTCTATGTGAGGGCTCTTTAATCCTGATGCTTACATGTTCTGACGGTCTGTGGATTGGGCTTATCAGAGTCTCGACAGTTGCTTCAAGATTATCCTCGTTATATTTGACTATCTTCCCTATAATGTAGAAGTACCTCACCCTAGTTACACTTCTCTGAAAGATTTATAAGGCTTTTCCGCACTTGCAGATATTTTAGCATATGAGTAAGAGAAGCATCAACATTGCTCTCTGCATGCTGGTAGCAGTTCTCTGGGGAATTCTTGGACTTTTTATTAAACTTCTTGACCCATTAATATCACCTTCATATCAGGTATCTGTCAGATACCTAGTATCATTAGTATCGTACCTCTTGATAATGTTGATAACATATGCAAGAGGTGTAGGAAACATAGGAACATACTATATAATGCATGTGTCCTACCTAAGGATAGGAAAGATAGCTCTCTCAAACATAGTGTTAATAATATTAGCAGCAGTAGTTGGTTTTGGAGTCTCAATACCAGCATTCTTTCTTGCAGTAGCATATTGTGGAGTATACTTCACATATATAGTAGGGATAGGACTCACCGTTATTGTCACAGCACTTCTCAAAGTTGTTACTGGATCGGAGATGTTTACAAAATACAAGCTAGGATATGTGACACTGCTCATAGTTATAATATTGATCACCGTGATGATATCTAGAGTAGTTACCATAGGTCTAATATATGTTGTCCTGTTTGCAGTAACATGGGGAGCATATTTATGGCTAGTAGGGAACATAAATAGGCCATTTAGAACATTTCTAGAGAAACTATACTCTACCTGTATAGACATGAGTATAAGTCTTCTAGTTGGTCTACTATCTCTAACACTATTTTTTCATCTGAACTATAGTAGCATTGTGAGATATCTTGTACTATCATTCACTTCTCTATACGTCTTTATATTAATGATAGTTGGAATAGTTCTATTATGCACAGTTCTTCCATACATTATCATATGTATAGTTCTGAGTATGGATCCGACATTAGTAGTAAACTTCTCAATAATACAGTATCTAGAAGTCATTTTAGCACTTATTCTTGGAGTATTCTATTTTCATGAGCTTCCTCTAGATTATTTAACAATGATGTACATGACCTTTGCTGTGATAGGTCTTGTAGCATGTATGATTCTTAGAATGAGAGAGGTAGCATCTACAAGATAATCAGTTCATGAATGGGTCATCACCTATCAACAAGGCCAGAGCTCATCATCGAGGTATGTTTTATCTCTATAATTTTTATAAAGCTTAGACTGTTGGGAGAGGCTGGGTACTTACCCAGACTATCTCTGGTGGTGTTGTTGGCCAGGTTGGTGGTCTTGGTCTGACTGAGAACCTCATCATTACGAGCCTCTTTACTGGTCCTGGAACTGTTCCGTCAATGATCATGTATGGTCCTGGAATTATTCCATAGTGCTTGAATCCTCCCTTAGGTGTTACTTCCTCTCCTTTCTGACCTATCTTTAGTATTCTCTTGTTGAACTCTGTCCTCTTATGAAAACCACACTGTCCTGCTCTAGGTATCGTGAACATTGGTCCTGGTGCTTGTGGTCCTACTGTTCCTCCTTTTCTACAGCCTTTCCTATGCTTATGCCATTTTGGTCTTATAACTATTCCAAACCTCTTCACAGGGCCTTGGAATCCTTTACCTTTTGTTACTGCTGTAACATCTATGTACTGTCCCGGCTGAAATACGTCCCACACGTTTATCTCTTTTCCTAGTATGTTTTTCGCGTAGTCGATTATCTGGTTGAGATCGTCTACTCCTCCTATAGGTATCTCGAAGATCTCGGGAGTCTTCTTACCTATTCCTGATAACCATGGCTGTGTACAGCATATTGCTCTGACCTCGGTCACTACGTCAAGCTTGTCCTCTATCTTCTTCCACATCTTATCTACATCGATCTTGTCTGGGAGCGTAGGTATTCTCCTCTTTACTCTGTTTAGAACATCTTGTGGAAGCTCAGCCCATACCTCTCCAATGCTTAGCTCAGCTATCTTCACGGGGTCAAACGTGTAGAATCTTACCCCAAGAACTCTCAGAGGAGGAGCATCGAGAATGGTTACAGGTCTAACGATCTCCTTACCGTAGAATGGACTTGTCTGTCTATCGTCTATCATTACTACGTGAGCCATACCTGCCTTATAGGCTGCAAAGCCGAGAAGAGTAGGCTTACCTATCCTTGGATCTACCCAGGTTCTGAACCTAGCAACTATGTCTGAAGCTCTCTTCCTAGGATAGAAAGCCATCGAGCCTTTTCTTGGCCTATTTATCTTAAGACCCATGGAACGCTCGCATACGAGTTAGATAGATAGCATTTATATATCTTACTTGACATAGAGATCAGCCAGCTGCTAGGCAACATATATTAACACTAGCATGAACACTACGCATACAAATGTGGGAAGAAGATGCTACTAGACGCATATCCACATTCTACGCCATAGTAAGCATATCTTACGCAGTACAGTTCATAGGTGTAGCACTCAAGCTTCATCAGATAGGTGCGTCTGGACTCATAATAGGTACAGCATATCTGCTATTCAATATTGCTGCCATGATAGGAAGCGTCATAGCTCCACGCTTCCTGTACCGTCTCTATCATGTACTTACAGGAATATCTCTAGTACTTATAGCATTATCATGCTACATAATATATATTGCTAAGGATCCATTAACAGTAACTCTAGGATTCGTTATCACAGGAATGTTCTACTCTACTCTAGGACCAGCATTGACATACTTGATAACTAAGAGCAAGGGAGATCTTAAGAGAGGAGTGATAGTTCTAACTATACCTCAGAACCTTGGATGGAGCATAGGGTTTCTAATGGGAGCACTATCCTGTCTATTCACTGGAGTCAGCACAGCTATACTTATATCATCGGCATCTATCATATTAGCATTACCTTTCTCAATATCAATAATTAGAGAGCTAAGACATGCTTCAGAAGGCAGACATGTAGAGAAGCACGAGGAACGTAGGATTGAAAGTTTGAAGAGGAGTCTACTTCTTCCCTACTATGTGTCTATCCTTCTTACATTTCTAGCGGCAAGCACCTTCTTTACATCTCTACCTCCACTATTAGCTACTCTAGGATTAACGAACTACGAGATATATTTTGCAAGATTCATAGGCTCTGTTGTTGCTACTCTCTCATATGTGTTCACTATATCATCTATGATAGAGAGAGTATCCGTAGTTCTACACAAGATATCACACTTCATCATAATTAGAGGAGTAGGATTTCTGCTTCTTCTAACAGCATTCTATCTTCACGGTATCTATCTCTTTCTTGATGCAAGTCTTATACTAGTGCTCATCGGTGTCACATGGAGCTACCTTAACACTGGGATAAAGGTGATAGTTCTCAACTTTGGAGAAGAAGCACATAAAATATATGGAGATACCACATTCCTAATATGTCTAGGATTCATAGTAGGATCATTCCTTGGAGGAGCATTACTAGATTTCAACATGTACCTGATACCGATAGTCTCGTCAAGTCTAGCATTTATAGCAGCTGGATCGTACATGTTTGCATCACGTAAAGCATTAATATCCGACATGGGTTCTATCATCACTAGCTCAGATCCGTCCCCAACTCGTCACTAGCACTGTAGTAGAAGACAAGGATATTTAAGACTTCTCACATAGTAAACTACAGGTCTTGAAGTGACGTACTACATCGTTAGAGAGCCTACAGACGATGAGAGATGGAACATGTACATGCTTTACAAGTTATCGTTTCATAAGGACAAGATAGTTGGAGTATACTACATACCTGACATCAGATACTACGGACCTGTACTATATCTAGAAGAGGTGGATGATCTTCACGACATAGTTGAACCTTTGAACGAGTACTCTCTTCGTAGAGGACTCAGAATGATATGTATGAGATGTGGATGGTGTTGCGAGAGAGAATGTGGTGCCTTCATGTTTGAACATGAGGCTCGTGATATAGGCTTAACATCGTGGAGTAGTATTAGAGTTGTAAAATTGCATGATGGTAGAAAAGTTAGGATATACTACCTCGATTCTGGTAGAAATGGTAGGTGTTTATTCTATAATCCTCGAGAACATGCATGTGCTATACATGATAGAAAACCTATAATATGTATAGTAACCTACTGTGCAAGATATGCAGTAGACGAGGAGGGACATCTCTACGTTAGAGAAGGTAAAGCCGTCAATGGAGTAGTACGATTTAAGAGAGTTCAGAAAGATGAAGTACATGGTAGAGATAAGAAGCATAACCATAACTACACCTCTAGCACATAGTTTCAACTGTAATAATTGTGGACTATGTTGTGAAGGACCTGTAGAGTTAAGTGAGGGAGATTATGAGAGACTTAGAAGAATTAGACCTGACATAGATAGGTACATAGAGGTTAGAAGGAGGAATGGAAAGATTAGGAGAATACTTAGACCAGTAGAGAAGAGTGATCTTCTTCAAGAATGTATATTTTTGAAACATGAGAACAACAGAAGACTATGCTCAATATATGACGATAGACCAAGCTACTGTAGGTTATATCCCATATTTGTTGCATATAGTAGAAATATGAGAAAGTTCTACGTAGACATACTTCATTGCCCTGGAGTAAGACATGATGGTTCTAATATTATTGATAGTGAACTCATACTTAGTACTTTAGATGCAATACTTAAAAGAGATGAGACATTCATAGAAGTTGTACCTAACGTTGATAGAGCAGTAATATTCTCACTATATCATAGGTTCAGAGACGTATACCTTGACTGGAAATTGAAATATAGCATCATGATAGAGCTCAACAATGTTCTTTTACAGAGGATAAGACACTGTGAGAACAGTCTTCAACTTCTTATAGAGATATATCGTTTTCAGAACATGATGAAAGAAAATATAAGATCTATAGATAACATATTTAACATTGTAAACAATGTTCAAAGATCATCAGAAGCAAAGTTCTCTTTCAGCGATTTCATGAAGACTCTGAGTAATCTACTAATAGTTAAAGCATTGTCAAGAGCTGGCTCATTAATCGTGGTAGATAACTATAGTAAGAGAGTGTATAGTGCAAGACTGAGCATAGATTTCTTTCGAAACATGATCATTGAGAACACTGATCTAGACATAATATGTGAGCTCTTCTATAGATTAAGTACTAATATACAGACATGTGCTTTACCCATCGAATATGCGTATACTCAAGGTTATCTTAACATAGTTCTACTCTACTTCATATATAGAGGACTCTGCGAAAACTATGAAGCTTGTCTATATAATCTTGATGCTGTTGGATTATCTCTATACTCTAGAGAGCTTATCAAGTATATGAGAGATCTAGGTATATCATACATCGAGCTTCTTGATAAGTCATGATCTTCTTCTATAGCCTATTCCGTTTACCTCTATTGTTCCAGGTTTTTCCTGTTCTCCTTCTACCTTGAACTTCACGTTAAGTATCTTCTCTACGATATGGATGTTAGTTATCGTGTGTAGTGTTAGTTTTGCTACTCCAATCTTTGAATATCCTTGAGCAAGAGCTATGTATGGGATCAACATGTCTCCCATATGTCTATCAAATGCCATTTTAGTACTAAGATCCTCGTCTAGCTTAACTGCAGCCTCTTTTCCAACTTCCTCAGCTGGCTTACCCTTCTCACCAAGAGAGTCTCCTCCAAGAATCTCTTCTCTCTCTGTTATGGCCCAGAGAACTATTCCAGACCCCGGTCCTAGATGAGGATCCCTGTCGGGAGGATAGTATTCTAGTTCTATATTTATTGGTACTCTATATCCTCGAGACCTCAGGTACCCTTCTGCAGATCTTGCCTGTCTCTCTGCAACATGCTTGGGAAGCTTCACACAGTGAGATCTACCACGTATTTCTTTGATATCGCTTCTCTCAACATCAACTATAGGATCGAGATGATCTACAGGATCGACTATGAGCTTTACATGTCCTCCTCCACGTGGGTAATGTCCTCTTCTGAATACTATTACCTCTGCTCTTACTCCAAGTTTTGAGAGAACAGGTATCATTACATATCTAACATAGTCTATAGGTGGTGACCAACGTACATCTGTTCCACCAGTAATATCTACCTCGACTCTTCCTGGAGCAAACACTAGGACTGGCAGTATTGCCTGTATTACTAGACTTATGCTACCTGCAGTGCCTATGTCGAACCTGAACCTTCCACTTCTTATCTTTCCAGGTATGAATATCAGCTCCATAGATCCCTTATAAGCACCTTCTACCTTTGCATTACATAGCTCAGCAATAGCTTTAACACCGGTAAGATGTTGAGCTTGAAGACCTGGATTAGATCTCTTAGCACGTATGTTATATATTCTTATAGATTTTCCCGTTAGTGCTGCTAGGGCTAGACTTGTTCTCAGGATCTGTCCTCCTCCCTCTAGTATGGATCCATCAATTTCTACATCGATAGTAGTCATATTTTGAGAAAGAAGAACCTTACCGTATTAAGAATTAAGGCTGAGCAACTATCGTCACGTTCTTCGCACATATCTTCGCTCCATTACTCAACACTATGCATGGGTAATATAGTCCAGGATACTTAGGTACGCATGGAGGTATCAGTGTACCATTTATTAATGGAATGTCTACATTTATTGAACAGCCGATTCTTCCTCCCGACCTGCTTATTGCTACTATCTTCTTTATCTTAATAACTTTTAGAGAAGTATTACCTGGAATCGTATCAGGAGACGCTACACAGTTAGAAGTCTTCTTAAGAAGTATCTTTAAGATAGAGCTGTTGGTCTCTCCGAGCACGATCTTATAGCAGGATCCGCTGCTCAGAGGTGCTGCACGAGTTATGCTACTACTTAGTGCAATATATCCTATACTTGCTACGATGATGATCGTTATTACGCATGCAGCTACTATATAAACTGAGCGGCTCACTGCTAAGTAGTGGAGAGTATAGTTTTAAAAAGTTACCGCATTATAAAGGTTACGATGAAAAACATTAGGTACTGCATGCTTACTCTAGTAGTAGCAATACTGCTCATGTTAACATGTGCCGTAGTCCATGCTCAGTATATTGGAATAGCTCCTAGAAAGACACTATACGTAATAAGGATCTTCACAACATCATACATATGTGCATACGTTAAGTATAGTGGACCTACGACCATACTAGACGTTGAGCTCGACCTATATGGTCTAACGAACAATATGATCTTCACGTTCACTACAAGTACTGAGATATCTTCACCAGGCAAGGTCGTGTGCGTACCTGTCGAGGTACCTATATCAGGCCTCTATGTGGCTCTAATGAAGGCTGAGACCGAGAGCGAGACCGCATATGCGAGCAGGATCATCGCTAGAGTAATTGCTGTTAACTCTACTAGAGACGTCATCGTTGGGGACAATATTGTAGTATTTGCAATAGACGAGCCAATATATGGTCTGAGAACTCTGTACTATATTGCTAAGTACGCATATGATAGATATGCACATTTTGGACTAACTCCAGCTAGGCCATGCTACATCGGGAGAAGACTAGTCATAACAACAGCTGCCTTGCCTTCAGGTATTCTTGGAATAACTTACTTCCTATCATCTAGATCCTGCGTGCTGTTCATAGTCATAAACTCATATATAGAGGATCTAAATGTTCTAAAGCACACTGTTGCACACGAGATGTTTCATTCTATACAGACAAGATACTATAATCCGCTCTACTTCACTTCACGTGAAGAATATCTGAGACATCTATGGCTTATAGAGGGTGGCGCAGATGCTGCACCATACTTTGTATGGGGTAAAGACGTAGAGAGAGATATCATAGGTTACTTATATGCACCATTCTGGTTCATATCTAGCGAATACTTAAGATATTCGCCAACGTATAGGTACGATCCGTCGAACCTACTGAACAGAGTATACGATAACTGTATAGGTAATGGAGGTCAACCTAGCACATGTTTTGAAGATGCTTATCTCTACTCGTACACGTATTCACCAGTCGTGTTATATATACTACACTCATTGGGACTGAATCCTGAGACTATGAACATACTCTACTCATCATATTACCCACAGTCAGATTCACGCGTGCTTAAGGCCCTACATGATGCATATCTAACATATGTTAATGGATACGTGTTCATAGATAGTGCACTTAAACCACAGATGTACTCTATAAGCAATGATTCAACATTCTTCGTCTGCACAAGAGCTGTACGTTACCTAGTACTGAACGGTCTATCTGAAGGAGAGTACAGGTTCACATATCACTGCAATACTACATGCAGCATAGACATATACATGATGAATAGCGCGAACGGAAACATGATCCCACTAAAGAATAATACTAGGATACATGTAAGCCCAAGAACATACTTCATAGTCATAGGTAATGTTCCAAAGAACATGATTACAATAAATGAGGAGTACTCAGCATGTTACCAGGTGAAGTTCATTTTCAGAAGTGCTATACATGTTGTTCCTCACTATTTCACGATATCTCCTTCAAATGTGACGATAACTCAGGGAAGTAATACGACGCTTAACATATATGTTAGGCCATGCTCAGATATAAAGAAGGTGATGTTAATGATGGAAGTTAAGAACAGTAGTGTGTCCTCTATTGTACATGTTGAGCGAGGTAACAATAATGAGAACATATACTGCATAATAGTGAACAATGGAACAGTAGAGACAGCAGTATGTAATATAACTCTCCTAGCTCCCTGTACATCAACATCATGTGATATTGCAAGACTCGTAATGAGAGGTAACAACCCTGGAACTACTACGATAACGGTTTATGGAGCAGCATTACTTAGGAACGGAGAAATAGTCAAGATTGAGCCAGCATCATCTGAGATAACTGTTAAGAGAAGAATAGTAGTACCACCTGGTCAGTGCGTTCTCTTACTAAACTCGACAGATAACTTCGCAACTGTTAACAGTACCATAACCATAAGTGCGACATTACTTAACTGTCCATATGCAGCTGGTCTACTAGTATCATTAAGATATAATGGTAGTCTAGTAAGTTTTGAAAAACTGATAAGCGGACCCTTCGTTAAGATAGTGAAAGGTATCCTAGTCTATCATAATACGGTAGGTCTACTCAATATCACGGTAGCAGGCGAGCGTCCATGTAACTCTACTAACATAAGAGTGTTCTCCATAGTATTCAAAGCTATAGCGAACGGTGTACTCGTAGTCGGAGGTTATGGACAAGTATCGGATGTTCATGGAAGAATATACAACCTTAAGGTGATTCCTGTAAAGATAACAATATCTAAGGTTCTTGAGTGTGATTTTAATCGTAATGGTAGGTTGGATATTGGTGATGTTGTGCTTTTGTTGAGGATTCTTGTTGGTGAGTTTCATAGTAATGTTCCAT
>JAADCU010000028.1 GCA_013154355.1 Thermoproteota archaeon
GGAGATTTCAGAGAACCAGAAGATGAGATAGTGTTAACATGATGTTCATAATAAGCATAAAGGTGAGTATTAGACCACGTGAAGATGTTCCGCTACCATCAGTATCTTCAAGAGTTTCAAAAATGATATTGATTAGAGCTCTAGAAAACATCGGCAATGAGAAGGCTTTAAAGATAGTTGAGCTTCTTAGAAAAGGCTCACCATTAACTAGAGCTCCAGTTAAGCCTATAAGAGTGAGCTTCATACAGGATGGAGAGAGACCACTATGGGAAGAGTACGATAAGAGACCTATCATGAGAGCTGGTAGAAGGTACAGTTTTAAGGTAACGTTATTTGATTCTGATAATGTTAGAGATAGACTCAAGATAAGCACGAGTCTAGACGTTATTGCAGAACTTCTTGAGAACTTTTCTGGAGAGTTTAAGATATTTAAGTTTAATACAGTAGAGGTAAGTACTGACAGCATAGAGGCGGTGACAGAAGATCAACTATATGATAATTCTAGCTATGATACTGCTATAATACAGTTTCTCACTCCAACGTTTCTACAGTATCCTCATCATCCTAAAATTCGAGGATATCCTACAAGACATACCCTCTATCCTCAACCAATGTTATTCATGCTCTCTCTAGTGTATAAGTGGAATAATCTTGCTGATTCTCACATGAGCATAGCACAGGCTCTATATGCTCCATATGAGATAATTGAGGTCAGTCATGGAATAAGACCAGTAACATTACAGTTTAGAAAGATTAGAGAGCGAGGTTTTGTAGGCTGGATCAAGTATGGTATAGATTCTAAGAGCTCTAGAAGATATGAGAACTATATAAAACTTCTAAACTTTGCTAACTACATAGGTGTAGGTAGATCTACAAATATAGGTCTAGGAGACGTAAAGGTGGTATTGAGGAGGAGAGGTAGATGAGTGTTAAGGAGGTCATAGTTAACACGTTGTTAGAGATATCTAAGATGATTGGAGACATAGTTGAGGAGGATGATGTAGATGTTAGTGAAGACGTTAAGGGAAGCATAATAGAGGTAGAGTATGTAGATAACGTGATAGATAAGATAAGCAGATTAGAACCTGTAGATAGAAAGTTCTGGGGACTTGATGCATCTATAAGAACTCTAAGAGTTGCAGGTCTAGATCTCATGCTTGTGGCAGGAGCTCTCGTCGGCTCAAGAATTGAAATATGTCCAAGACTGGTGGACACTAGATGGATAGGAATCAGACCGAGATGTAGAGCAAGTAAAGAGCTTGAAAATATTTTAAATAGATTAAGCTCAACATTCTACACAAAGTCGAGATTCATTGACAAGGTGTTTGATGGAACATTCAGTGAGAAGACTATGCAGGACGAGATGAGAGTAAGCATGGAGAACGAGATGATAAGGAGATGGGATGGTTCAGATGTGCTTCTAGTAGATGGTCCACTATTTCATACTCCAAAGGTCATAGCTACAGTAGAGAGCATGTACTCAAACATCTATATAGGTCTCATAAAGGAGAGAATAAGACTACTTGAGAACAGAGAAGACAAGGTTGTATGTGTTGTGAAGAGGCTTACACAGAGTAGATATCTTGCAAGACTTGAAGGATTAGGAGCATCTGATGATTATATAGCAATAATCAAGGCTAACAAGATACTCAAGAGAGGAGAAGTAGCATCAGTATACATAGGTACTTTAAGACTTACAGTAACTATAGAAGATCAGAACTTTGAGAAATATATGGGATATCTTGTATCTAGGATAGGATCAGCCCTCAACGTCATAAGACTTGAAACATTGAGCGAGGACTTCCTGTACGAGATCAAGGATCAGATAGCTCAGATACTTACTCATAATGGAGTTCCCAAGCCCATAGAGCTAGCTGACAAGGCCTGTAAGAGAGCATGCTCAAGCATATTTCTCTATCTCTGGAGCATAACTCCTCTAAGTCCAACATATGAGGGATTTGAATCACTTGTGAGCTCTATAAGAGAGCTAGCTGAGTAGGAGAGCGTAATATTTATCCTAATGTTCCTCATGATAGTTACAGTGAACTGAGTATATGGAGGTTGCTCAGTGTAGAGAGTATGTAGACTGTAGGGAGTACATAGCTGTTGTAAGTCGACAACTTCCAAGTAGGGTAGCTCTAGAAGAAGCTAAAGTTCATGCAATAACTGACTGTTCTCAGGAATCCATTAACATATCTGTAGGCTCTTTCCTAGTAATAGAGTCTCGCTCACGTAAGTATCTTGCACGTGTATCAGAGATAGTTACACAGGACATATATGCCATATCTAAGACACCTGTAATATCTCTCGAGCAGGAGCTAGCTGTTGATCTTTCACCACTTCCAAGACTTATAACCCTTGACCTAGTGATAGAATGTGTAGATGATAGATGTTCAGCACCTATGACTCCAGTTGACATACATTCTCGCGTAAGATTTCCCAGAGATGGAGAGGTCTCTAAGATGCTTGGATTACCAGAACATGGAATAGAGATCGGAAGCTTATCACTTCCTACAGGAGAAGAGTTGAAAAGTGAGAGAGTTAGACTTACAGAACAAGCCTTGAGACATCACATCCTTGTTGTTGGAACAACAGGTAGTGGTAAGACAGTGTTCTTGAAGAATCTCATCTATGAGATACTGAGAAATAGGATAGGTAGAGCAGTAGTCTTAGACGTTGTTGGACATTATCATCATATAGTATCTAGCGATGTTAAAAAGATAGCGGTGATACTTCCAATAACATCAAGACTACTGAACCTCATAATGAGGAGAATAGAACTTAAAGAGAGTGAGGAAAGCTCAGAACTAGTTAGAGAGTTTGTTAGAGAAGTATCAAGGAACATAGCTGACATGTACTTCAGAAACGTGTTCAGAGGCTTCGGACTCAGATACAGGATAAAGAGGATAAAAGTATCATATAGGTTCAACAAGGATAGAAGACTAGTAATAATCAGTAGACTAATCATAGATGCAGCGATAGAAGATAATGATGTTCAGATAATAATATACCCATGGGCACTTACTACAGGTAACGTAATACTCATACTTCCTAGATTATCAGCTGTCTTCACTGCTCAAGCAAGAATGTTCTATAGAAAGATACTTCTAGAGCTTGTTAGGGAATACTTGAAGAATCGTAAAGGAGAACATTCGACGGCTGAGAAACTTGATTATAATAATCTTGTTAGAGAGGTTAGAAAACATGGAATTACTCTAAGAGAGCTCTACGATTTCATGTTTCATAGTCTTGATCAGATGGGTAGGAGAAACATAATGGTTTATCAGTATATTGCTGATAAGATAGGTGTTCATAAGGGTACTCTAGAGAATATAATTAGAGGATTTCTATCATTAATAGAGACTGACCTCTTTGACGTATCCTTATGTGTAAGTATTGAAGGTTATGGTGATCTAACCGTAGAGATAACTGAGCCTAACTATGATGAAGTATTTAGAAACGATTACGTGGTGCTCGATCTAAGAGAGACATCTATAGCACAGGAGAGATTAGTAGTGTATAGGGTATTGGATAGGTTATATAAGTTTGTTGAAAAAGAATGGATAAGAAGAGGAGGTAAGCGTGAAAGTGTGATAATAGCCATAGATGAGGCTCATCTATTCTTTCCTCAGACTCGTGAAGAGTCTGAGAAAGAGCTCGTAGAGAGATACCTAACAATGCTAGCTAGGCTAGGCAGGGCACGTGGTATAGGTCTAGTGTTTGCTACTCATAGTCCAGATGATTTGAACGATCTTGTTCTACAGCTTACTAATACTAAGATAATTCTGAGAAGTGAAGAGAAGATTCTTGAGAAGCTTGGAGTACCTGCTAAGGAGAGGAGGATACTTATTCTTGCACCTCCAGGTCTAGCCTATGTTAGATCTTTCATATATAGGATGCCTATACTTGTCAAGCTTGATCCAGCTAAGACAATACATGTTGGATAGGAATATTTAATTATGACAACTGTAGAATATTACTGTGAATAAGAAGGTTGCTCTACTTGTCACTGTTGGAACATCAATACTTTCTAATGCTTCTAATCGTGAAGAAGTTCCAAGAGAGTTTAGAGATGTTCTTAAGAAGGTTCCAAAAATGAGGCCTGACGATCCTAATCAAGTAGTGTTTAGAGAGGCCTACTTAAGTCAGAACGAGAATTATAGAGTAATATATGATCTACTATGTAGAGACCCACGTACCATGTCTGCTGAGCTTAACGTGATCATAGGTTTTCTAGATACGTGGCCTCTTCGAAAGTATATTACAGAGCTTAGAATATATCTATACCCTACCGATACTGACAGTTGCAGATTCTGCGCATACTTGATAAGAAGGTTCCTTGAGGAGAAGCTGAGAAGCTTCGTACCTCTAAGCGATGACTGTAAGGTGACTGTAGAGATGGTAGAGTTGAAGGGGTTTGGTGCTTCTCCAGAGTTCTTCAGCTTCAGTGGGGAAGGATTGAAAGATCTGTTAGACAAGTACGCTAAGAACATACTTGAGCTAAAAGAGAAAGGATATAGAATCATAATAATGCCAGTAGGAGGATACAAGCCAGAATGCACCTATGCGACCATAATAGGACTCATGTTTGGAGCTTCTAAGGTAGTGTACATACATGAAAGTTTTAAAGAAGTTATAGATCTTCCACTACTTCCAATAGACGTTGATCCAAGATTTATACAAGTTGCTTCAAAGATAGGAGATGATGAACTACCAAGATCGGTAATAGAGATGCTTGGTGTAGATGTTGATGAGCTTCTTGATAGAGGAATACTTGAGAAAGGTGGTGAAGGTTATCGTCTAGCTGAGTGGGTCAAGAGTCTACTTAGAGCTAAAGGTCTTCTCTAGAAGCTTTAGAAGAGGATAGTCAGGATTTAGGCGAATAGATTTAGAGATATCTCTTGGAGATATGCAGGGTAGTCCTCTCACATATATTGCTCTATTAGAGAATCCTGGCTCAGCTACCTTAAATATTCTGATTATTCCCCACTTTAATAGTTCGTTAACGTCTATTCTAGCGAGATCTTCAACATATATTGCTACGTCTAGAAGAGGCTCATATGTTAGACCTATGGAGAAGGCTAGTGCAAGAGGACCGAGGGTCCACTCTACTCCTCTCTTATTCAATTCCTCGTAGAGTAGCAGTATGCCATGTCTCATTCTTCTGCTGTTGGTCTTCTGATCTCTAAAACCTCTATCTCATCTCCTGGCTTTATTCCATATCTGTCTCTAACGTCTTTAGGTATTGTGAACTGTCTTGAGTCTGTGTGTCTTGTTCTGAGTAGTCTAGCGTTTCTTATTGTTATTATCTGGTCTCTATATCTTATAACTATGTCAGCGTATCTCCAGCTAGTAATGCCGAGGGTTCGTACTAGCTTAGCGGGTATTAGCACTTGATTGTTCACGTACACCTTCACTCTGTACGGTAGGCTCGTTATGTCGTACCCTTTTGCTCCTCTCCTCAATTTAGATCCCTAGTACTGTATTATCGTTGAGAGACATAGTTTTTAAACTATCTCACATGTAGTGTCATATATAAGCTATGTCTGAAGAGCTTGATCTAGCACCAACAGGAATAGATGGACTAGACGACATACTTGGTGGAGGACTTCCAAGAGGTAGAACGTATCTTGTAACTGGAGAGACAGGAACGTGCAAGACCATATTCTCGTTAACGTTCCTCATAGGTGGAGCAGTAAAACATGGTGAACCAGGGATATATGTGTCAGTTGATGAAGACTACTCACAGTTCGTTAAGGGAGCATACGCCTTTGGATGGGATATAGAGTATCTACGTAGTGAAGGTCTTCTAGAAGTTCTAACACCTGAGACTGAGCTGATAGAGAAGATACGTGAGAAGGATCCTACAGCTGTAGCAAAGTCGATAGTGATGTCGATAGCAGAGTACGTTAAGTGGCTTAAAGCTACTAGACTAGTCATAGATCCTATAGCTCCTCTAGTAACATTGGAGAAGGATGTACAAGTACTGAGAGAGTACATTAGGACTCTTGTTCTAGAGATAGAGAAGAAGATAGGAGCAACAACTATAATAACTACAGAGATACCTTCAGGAAGTAATGCACTATCTAGATATGGTGTAGAGGAGTTTCTAGCATCTGGAGTATTTGTACTAGGCATAGCTAGGACAAGTACTGGAGATTTCAGAAGATTTCTCTTCATCAGAAAGATGAGGTGGAGACCAGTAGAGCCAGGAATTTACGAGATCGGTGTTGAGAGAGGTAGAGGAGTATACGTTAAGGGAAGACTGAGAAATGTCCACGTGCCTTATGTTAGTACTGTGATGTTCTGAACATGGTAGCCACACTTGTACACTAGTAACCTCGTTATGAGTAATACTTTATAACTTAGTAGAGAGATGAGAAGGTCGTGACAAACGTGAGAAAGATAGTATTAGATGAGGATAAGATACCTAAGTACTGGTATAACATACTTCCAGACCTTCCTAAACCTCTTCCACCTTACATAAACCCATTCAACGGTCAACCAATAAGACCAGAAGATATGGAGAGACTCTTCCCAAAGGAGTGTATTAGACAGGAGTTCAGTAACGAGAGGTGGATACCTATTCCTGAAGAGGTAAGAGAAGTCTATAGGATCTGGAGACCAACACCACTATATCGAGCTGTTAGACTTGAACAGTACTTGAAGACTCCTGCAAAGATATACTTCAAGTATGAGGGAGTAAGCCCACCTGGAAGTCATAAACCTAACACGGCTGTAGCACAGGCATACTATGCTGCTAAGGAGGGTGTTGAAAGATTGACCACGGAGACAGGTGCAGGACAGTGGGGTAGTGCACTAGCTTTTGGGTGCATGTTCTTTGGGATAAAAGCTACAGTATACATGGTCAGATGCAGCTACGAGCAGAAGCCATATAGGAGAATACTCATGGAGCTATGGGGAGCAGAAGTCATACCTAGCCCAAGCAACAGGACAGAGGCTGGCAGAAAGATACTTGAGAAGGACCCGAACCATCCTGGAAGTCTAGGAATAGCTATAAGCGAGGCAATAGAAGATGCCGTTACTCACGATCGTACAAAGTATGCTCTAGGAAGCGTACTAAATCACGTACTTATTCATCAGACAGTCATAGGTCAAGAGGCTCTAGAACAGTTAAAGCAGATAGATGAGTATCCTGACGTCATAGTAGGATGCGTAGGAGGAGGATCAAGCTTCTCAGGACTCTTCTGGCCATTCTACTATGAGGCATATGTACAGAAGAAGGCTCCAAAGATCCCTGAACTAATAGCTGTAGAACCGACAGCATGTCCAACTCTAACTAAGGGAATATACACATACGATCATGGAGACACAGCAAGACTAACACCACTCTTAAAAATGTATACCCTAGGACATGACTTCACACCACCACCAATACATGCAGGAGGACTAAGATATCACGGTGACGCACCAACACTATGTCTCCTAGTCAAGGAAGGCATAGTTAAAGCAAGAGCATACAACCAGATAGAAGTCTTCGAAGCAGCAACAACATTCGCAAGAACAGAAGGTCTAGTACCAGCACCAGAACCAGCCCACGCCATAAAGGCAGTCATAGACATAGCACTAGAATGCAAGAGAAAGAATGAACCAAAAACAATACTCTTCCTCCTATGTGGACACGGCCTACTAGACCTGAAAGCATACGACGACTACCTAAGAGGTAAACTACCACCATACGAGTACCCGAAAGAGAAGATAGAGGAATCTATCAGAAAACTGAAAGAACTCTATCCATGGCTAGAACAAATACCATACTAACCCTTAGCAACATCAAGAAAATAGTCAAGATATTCCCTAAACTTCTTATCACCTTTATCATCAATGTTATCTTTAAGAAGTTCTTGAACTTTACCTATAACGTTCCTATAATAATATAACTTTTCAAGAAAAGAGGAAAGATTTTTAATAAAATAATCTATACGCTTCCTATACTTAGACAAAAGTCTCACAATATCTTCACTCTTATCAACATATACAGGTTTACTAAGCGCAATATGTTTTGCCTGAAGAGAAACATTAGTGAGCTTGTAGACAAACTTCCAGAGAGAGGACAATAAGTCTAAGAGATCTAGTATCTCTCTTGGAAATCTCTTAAAATAATGACACGAGATACATCTTATGAGCCTTGCTAAAGATTCCTCTAGATCATGAGAAGTTTTCCACAGATTGTAGAAGTACCAGAAATCCCTATCGTCTAAGCCTCCATCAGTTCGAGTCTCATAGTTTCTACTAAGCAATTGTTCGAGTAGTCTTATAACTTCCTCTAGTAATTTACGTAACTCATCTATTGACGAATCACTATACAAGCTCTCTCTATAGACTTTCTGTAACTCGTTTATTAATCCTATGCAATTACAGCAAGAGGATATACAGAAGACTTCTAATTTGATTCTAATCCATTATCTGTGAGATTAGCAGATCCAACGTATAGAAAATGGATACTCGCACTTCGACTTATACCTATGATATATTTTGCGTGATGTCGTGACACAAGTATTATCGGTTTATTAAGCAATCTTTGTAACATTAGGGCACGTCTGTAATGTGCTGGAAGACCATAGTTTATTATTGTAATTTCAAAACAATTATTTATAAGATTAATAAAATATTGACTAAACGTATAAGGAGCTGGAAGGTTCCATGTACCAATCAAACAAAGATAAAACTTCTCTTTATCATAAGTCGAACTACATATTTGATCTATGTCTAATGCGTTCATCTGCGTTAATAGTGTTATTATATTAAACTCAACAATATAATTCCTTCCTACATTAGGTAATCTTGATAAGATACTTCTTATAGCACTCGTATCAAAACAACAAGAAAACCAGGGATTAAAACATATAGCACTATGAATTGTGGGAAGGATTTGCTTATCTATTCTGCAAGAATCCATCATGTAATCAGCGTACTACTTGGTTATTACTGTTTTTCTAACTCTCGGTCGATACTATTTTCTGAAAGGATTCGTGACCTAAGGGTTTGACAATCCTAACAATTAAATGATAAGATTAATAGATTTTGTATACTTGTCGTTATTAATAGGTGATGAGTAAACGGTCATCTGATGTTGATGAGAAATCGCGGGGCTGATCAGCTAAGGGGGAGTTTACTCATCTCTCGTTTCGGGGACAGCAGTTCATCACCTAGGTAATAATTATATAGTTCTAGAAGAGTTTTATCAGCGTAGCGAGGCCTCGTCACTTGTCAGAACGTGCAAATCTCATCATTGTTACGATATTCTAGCTCCTCTGTTGTCTACATGTGTTATGTATATCTCTTCTATATCTAGCTCTTCTCTAAGTCTCTTTCTTACTCTTTCGCATGTCTTGTATGAGTCTGTTACTCCGTAGAATGTTGGTCCCCAACATGATTGTGCTGCGCCTGTGCAGCCTTCCTCTAGCATTATTGTTATGCCTCTTTCTACTTCTCTTGTACAGTATGTTCCTTCTTGGAAAGGTGACCAGTACTCTCCAGCGATCTTACTGAACTCTGTTAGAGCTTTACCAAAGGTCTCTATATCTTCTTCTACTACTGATGGTATCAGCTGTATGAGGACTATTCTACATAGTTTTCCTGAGATCTCAGGTCTCATCTTTGGTAAGTTCTTGAGTATCTCTGCCTCTCTCTTCTTTATCTCTATGACTCTTTCAGGAATTTTCTTAGGTACGGCAACTATGAAGTACCATTTTTGAGGAATCTCTCCTCTATATATTAATGGTGGTATTTTTCCAAACTTATCTATTCTGAAACCTGCATCAATTATCATTCCTCCTAGCTTGAACGCGTATGTTCCTAACGCACTTACGATACCTCTACCAAACAGTGGAGCAAGCTGTACTATGTCAACATCTTCTCCAGCTATTCTAGACAGTGCATATACTGTTGAGAGAACTATGCTCGTAGTTAGTCCTAGTCCAACACCTCTTCTATAGGCTCTTCTTACAGTGATCTTGGCTCCCTTGATGTTGAATAGTTTAGTACATTTTTTAACGGTATCTAGCAGTATCTCTCTGTAAGGACCTTCAATAACTACATCATCGTCCTCTTCTACACTTACTTCTAGACAAGGATCCTCAAGAGCAAAACCTATTGTTCCAAAAAGTCTACCAAGATCACCGTTAAGATCAAAATTTCCTAGGTGAACATGAGATGGAGCTTTTATAATCACCATCCTAGACACTTCTACTCGGAAGACTTAAACTATCTTTAAAACAATTACATGAAGTAACATGAGAGAGATAGCATATGTACTGCTAGGAATAGCCATAGCAGGAATAGTGATACCCATATTTCTAATGTTATCTCAAGGTTTATCAAAGATATCTCCTAGAGTAAACATAAGTCAGATACCTACAGCTAATGGAGGATCATCATCCATAGGTGGCGCTATAAATAACATACTTCATAACATACCATTAAGAAAGATAAACTATAACATACTAAGCTTCAAACCACCAAATAAGAAGCTTCTAAACAAGACAATATTCATAGTATATGGACCACCTGACTCAGTCTATGGTGACATAACGTACTTTCAGATAGCTACATATTCAGAATATAGAGATGGCTCATGGATTATAGATAATTCAGGAAGTTATGGAAGCAGTCTAGTATCAGACTGTCCATATGGTGCTTGTACAACAAGCTGCTACTCTATAAAACTATTAGTAAAGTTAGATTATCTTCCTCATAATGGTTACCCATTCATACTAAGAGTAAACTCTAGGAAGGGAAAGATACTGTATAATAGATGGACAAATATGTTAAAAAATGTTGGAGATATAAGAGAGTACAGCATATGTGTATATGTTCCCCATGTTCCACTATACGAGATCCTTAACGTTCCATTATCAGAGTATAAGAACATTGGAGAGAGACTATCCAAATATGTACAAGTAAGTAAAAATATAGAGAATATTCTTAGAAAGTACTTCTCACCATTAGTAAGTAGCTGTAGAACTCTTAGATGCGTGATATATAGAATACTTAAGTACATAGATGAACACTATAAGTATACTAGATATGCAGAAATACCTCATAATGCTAATCCAATACTCTACATACTACATTCAAGAAGAATAAACTGTCTAGAAGCAAATACTCTACTAGTACTTACCTTACGAAGCTTTGGAATACCTGCAAGACTTGTAGCAGGATTCATAGGAAGCCCCTACTCTCAGTATCAGGAGATAAAGCTCTACTATGCTCATGCATGGTCTCAAGTATATGTGCCAGGAGTAGGATGGATAATTATAGATGCAACACCAGGAATAGTTAAGGAGTTCATATCAATGCTTCAGAATGGTGTAACAAACATCTTAAATAATATAGATCTCTCTAAGATAGATATTGTTAACCCTCCTAACGGAGAAGATACTATAATAGGCGAGATCGAGCTTAAAAGACCAATGTCAGGAATATATGAGCTATATGTAACACATCTAGACTATTACCTACCTAATAATACCTGGATAAGAGAGAAAATACGCTTCTACTACTGTGATGAGCTTAATACTCTTAAAATGCTTATAGACAACAACTTTATTAAAAGACACTATATTGAGTATGATGTCCATCTCTTCATTCCACTAAGATATGTACCTCATCTAGACTATGCAGTAAGTACGGAACCTGGCATAGTAGATCCATGTTCTAACGAGATAAGTAGCAGTGGAGCAACCTACTTTAAAATAGTCTCCGTAGAAATATATAAGTCAGATCTCATAACTTTACTTAACATACCATTATCAGCATATGAGAATTTAAATGTTCCAAAAATATTTCTACAAGTTCCACAGAGAGATCTACAGTTATTAAGAGAGGTAGCAGATAATGTGACTAGTAGATGTAGAACTCTACTCTGTGTATTGAGGAGAGTATACATGTTTGTTCTTAATAGACTTAATCCTACGACAATGTACTTCACTACTAGTACTAATAGAAATAGTATCAAGATTGATATAATAAGAGAGGTTCTTAAAGAGAATAACATAACATTATCAACTTCAAGAGAGTTCTTTACAATAGCTAACACGTTAATAGTTCTTCTTCTAAGAGCAAGAGGAATACCTGCAAGACTTGCCATAGGTCTGACATCGATGTTCTCAGGAAAAGAAGGAGTGATAAGAGGTGATGTGGTAGTGTGGCCTCAAGTATATGTTCCTGTTGGAAGTGGAATATGGGTAGATCTTCCTTATCAACCTCTAATAGCAGTGATAGAGCTTTCTAGAAACTATTATAAGAATATTACACTCATAGTAGTGAGAGGAGGAAATTGGAAATGTACATACCTTCCTATTAGAACAATCTATTCTACAAACATAATTGTTAGAGGACTACCAAGAGACGTATATTATAGAACAGAGAGCTATGGTAGAAGACCAATACTATGCGTTCACGCTGGAGAAGATGCACCTATTGGAATATATTCAATAACTATCAACATATTAGGACCTTATGGAAACGAGTATCTATATATGAATCTTCTAATTAAAGCTCGTACAAGAATTACGATAAAGAGAATATATCCAACATATGTATCTCCTGGATCAACATTCATAGTAGAAGGATACCTGACCGATGATAAAGGTGATCCTTTGCCTGGGAAGACAGTATACATATATGTTAAGACTAGCAAGAACGGTAGAATAGTAACAACATGTCCAGGAAAGACTCTACCTAATGGTACGTTCAGAGTTGAGTGTTACATACCTGAGAATGAGAAGCTAGGAAAATACTATGTTGAGGCAGTGTTCAATGGATCATTATATTATGCTGGTTCAAGCACCGATCCATACATATACGTTTCAAGAAGACCGATAGTAGTAATATCAATACCAGCCTCATGTGTTATGATGAACAAGGTCTCAATACTATGTATAACAGACTTAAAAGATCTTAATCTTACATTGACGACTTTTCCAAAGATAACAGAAGACCTAGAGATTCAGGTCAAAGGTTCAGAATATGTACATTCTGCATATACGTCGAGGAGTAGTGCTCTGAGAATCTATTTGAAAAATATTCAGAATTTCTCAACAATATTAATAACATATCCAGGTTCTAGACAAGTATCATACTTTAATCTACTCATAAATATATTAAGAATAGGAATTAGAAAGCTAATTACAACCTGTAAAATCTATGATAAATATTATCAATGTTATAAGAACTCTACCATGATAATAGAGCTAGAAAGCATTCCTAAACTATCATATAGAGCATACATCAATATGTCGATAGAGAATAAGAACGTGATAAGAACCGTGACTACTGTTAAAAATAATATAACTATACCTTTTAACAATCTGAGACCTGGACTATATAAGGTCAGTATCTGTATAAGGCCTATGCTAACTGAGGAGGAGTCTACAGCTATGATCCCTGTCAAGATTTTGAGAGATCCTCCATATGTTGATGTTATAGATCGTAAATGTATTAACATATTTACCACGTATGTGAAGGTGATCTCTCTAGTAGCTCTCAGAGATATTAAGATAACATATGATTTGCCTAGTCTTCTAACGTTTCATATTAACATAGTTGGAAGAATATTAGACTATTTTACACAGAGTCCTGTAAGTTCTATAGTATGTGTAGATAAGAAATGCGTGCTTGCGAAAGATGGTTCATTTAATATAGCTATTAACTCGATATCACCTACCTTAACAATATCTGTAAAACCATTATCAAAGTTCTATGCTAACTCACGTTTTAGAGTTGTTGTACCCATGTACCTGTTTCTGATACCATTACTCTTATATTCATCAATCAGCATAATATCTGGAGTAATAGCGTACAAGGGATATAAGATTCTTAAGAGAAGAAGGAGAAGAAGTGCTGTCTTCTATGGAGGTAGTATGTTTCATAAAATTAGAGGCTTCATAAAACTACTCGATATAAGAGAAGGCGAGCCTCTCGTATGGGGCATAGGTGAGCCTCTTAGAATAGAGGTTGAAGCATTTAGAGAAGGAAGACCTGTTCCTGAGCACTCTCTAGTACTTCAAGTCAATTCCATATATGTTGGTAGAGGAAAATATCACGAGATCACGTTCAATAGTGAAGGTACTTATGAGATATCTCTATACGTTGATAATATTAAGATATGTAGCATAGTTATAAAAGTCGTAGATTATAGATCAGAGATTGGTAGAGTATTCGAGAATATTTTAGAAGAGATTTTTGGAGAGAATGTGAAATATCTTACTCCTAGACAGATAATGAACAAACTTATAGAGAAGGGAGTAGATCCAGCCGTTGCTAAGAGGATAGTAGAGATTCATGAGAAGGTCACATATGCTAAACAAAATGTTGATAGAAAGATATTTATAGAGTTCGTTACGCTTATAAGACACGTAGACCGTAAATATACTCTCGCGGGTGTACCGCAGATCTAGCATAGGATTCTTACTTAGAGGAGTAGTTACGGCAGTCCTATTCATAATCATTCCGCTTCTACTTCTCAGAGTAATACAGAACATAGCGTCAATAGCATATGCCTACTATATTAGCAACATTATATCACGATTATATACTCCTATCATCATGATAGCAGTCTCAGCATCAGTAGCAGTTATATTAGAGAAGATATCGATAGTATATATACTGTCTGGAAAAGAGAGAAAAGGAACATTATTAGGCGTACTAACAAACATATGTGCTACACTCACTATAGCTATCCTACTACTTATCATACTATCCTATATTGTATCTGTGATCTATGTTATACCTCTCGTGATAGGTCTAGTAGTGTCTTCTGTTATCACTTCTCTATTCACTAGATCTGATAGACGCGTGATCTTTCTATTAATCTTCACTATAGTTTACCTATCCTCAATCCCTCTAATAGAGCTGCTAGTGTCTAAGTTTGGAAGTTCATACATTATACTGATATGGATTCCTCTAATAATATCTCTGATGGGCTTACTAGCTAGTCTTAGAAGATCTCTTAGAAGATATCTCTCAGCTATCTCATTCCTAACTCTATTAACAACCTTAACGATGACTTACGTTGTCTCTGCTAGAGGAGTAATATTTACGTTGACCTCATCTAGAGCACCAGCCTTAACATATGTGATGGACTCTCTAATAATATCTCTAATACTCATAATTAGTTTTCTCATAGTAAACATCCTGTTTGGGGCTGAGAAACCTCTAATTATAGAGACTTTAGAGCCATTCGAGAAATTTCTTGAGTTGAGATTAGACTCTCTTTCTCTAAAGATAAGAGAGAGACTTCTAGAGTTCTTAAGAACAGGTAATAAGGTTCCATTATTATGCTCGATAATTGAGATAGGAATGATATCGAACGATGTCGATACTGTAGAGAAGGCTGTGAAGATTGTTGAAGAGTATTCTGATATAAAAGTTCCACCATTAGCTTTAAAATGGCAGGTAGAGCTTGTAAATTATAAAAATATTGCAAGAAGATTAGCTCTTGTAAGAGCTGTGATAGATATATTGAGGGGGTGCAAGGTCTCAGATGAAGATATTAAGAGAGCCGCATCATTAGCATTTAGTTCTATACCTCGTATATCGTTCATAGGTGTTCTACAGAAGATTTTTCTAGCTCTTCTCATAATAGTTCCTTTTGTTGCTATATGCTCTGGAGAGTACTTCCTTATCTATCTTATACCGCCTCTAGTACTACTACTCTCTTTAATGTCTGATGCCACAATCTTTCCACGTAAGTACCTTATTGATCATCTGATACATGCTTATAATAAGTACGTTAGCATAGTTTCTAGTAGAGGAGATGTACGGAACAAACGTATCTAACTATCTTCCATATATAAGGAGGATCGTTGGACAGATATGCTCATACTTTGTTATAAGACCAGAGATCATAGTTAAGATATTGGCAGCATTATTATCTAACTCTCACATACTGTTCGAAGATTATCCAGGGCTTGGGAAGACTTTACTAGCTAAGATAATAGCTAAGGTTCTTGGATGTGAGTTCAAGAGAGTACAGTTCACTCCTGACTTACTTCCAGCAGATATCATAGGCACCAAGGTCTGGGTTCCTGGTAAGGGAAAGTTTAAACTAGTTAAAGGACCTATATTTACTAACATACTTCTAGCAGATGAGATAAATAGAGCACCTCCTAAGACTCAGGCAGCACTTCTAGAGGCTATGGAGGAGAGACAGGTAACTATAGAGGGAAGAACGTATAAGCTTGAACAACCTTTCATAGTATTAGCGACTCAGAACCCGATAGAGATGGAGGGAACTTATCCTCTTCCTGAAGCTCTACTAGACAGATTTGGTGTCAAGATAAGTATAGGATATCCACAGACTCTTGAAGAAGAAGTTGAAATACTTAGAAGACGATTAAGCTGGAGAAAAGACGATCCTACAGAAGACATAGCTCCCGTCGTTACTCGAGAAGGATTTCTCAAGCTTCAGATGGTTGTAGAGGAGAACATATATATAGATAAATGTATACTAGAATACATTGCCAACATAGTTCGAACAATAAGAAATGATCCTAGAGTACTAGCAGGTCCAAGTCCTCGTGGAGCCATAGTTCTCATGAAGCTAAGCAAGGCTGTGGCACTAATGTTTGGAAGATCTTACGTGATACCTGACGATGTCCTGTTCATAGCTAGAGAAGCTCTATCACATAGAGTGATACTGAGGCCAGAGTACTCAGAAGAGACGACACCAGAAGACGTGGTCTCTGAGTGTATAAGAAGAGTACCAGTACCTAAGGTATCGACAGATGTCCACTAGTGACATATTACCAGATGTAGGAAAGTATGTTGAGAAGATAAGATCATTACTTGCAAGAGATATTGCTAGGTACTGTCTATCACTGCTCATAGTCTTCATAACTCTAGGTCTACTATTAATGAACGTCTACATCATATACTCAAGCTCAGGTCTTCTAGCAACATTATTAGCATTTCTTGTAGTACCTAGACCAGACATAAATGTTCAACTAGAGGTAGAGAAGAGAGAAGTCAAGATCGGTGATAAGATAGATCTAAAGATAAGAGTAGTCTCTAGTAGAGGACTTGGAATCATAACATGTAGGATAAATATTCCAGAGAACTTTGAGATAGTTAAAGGAAGAACAACATTCATGATAATTAAAGGTGTTGGAAGATCAGAGTACCTATATGATATCACACTTAGAGCAGCGAAAATAGGAAAATGTAGGATAACCATAAGTGAGGTAGAGCTATATCATGTTCTTGGTGTTGGAGGTCCAAAAAAGATTAGTAATATCGCAGAGATAGAGCTCGCAGTAGTTCCATACATTATTCAGGTTGCTCAGATTCGTCGTATTAGACAAGCTAGGACACGTATACCTCCAATAACTGTTTCAAGGTTAACACTAGGTGCAGCATCTACAGAGTTTAAAGAGATTAGAAAATATGTTCCAGGAGATCCTGTAAAAAACATAAATTGGAAAGCTACGGCGAGAGTAGGTTCCGAGGTTCCGCTAGTGAATGAGTATGAGAAGGAGAGTATATCGAGAGTAATGATAGTTCCTGATTTATCGGAGAGAACTAACATAGGTGGTGGAGGAGCACATGTACAGGAGGAGATACTATCAATAGTATTTTCAATTATCAGACTTCTCCTCAGAAGAGGATGTAGAGTACATGTTGTTGATCCATTTAGTGGAGAGATACGTAACGTGAGGGGATTGAAAGACTATGTTAGAATCTATAGAGAGATAATAGAGAGGAGAAGTAGAGGAGAAACAGGTATAGACATTCTAGAAGCTCTAGGTAGACAGTACTCAAGAATTAGAAATGTAGATTACTTGATCATTCTTACATATATAGATCATCGTAGTCTAAAAATGTTGGAGAGATTTAGAACCTTAGCTAGAAGATGTAAAATACTAGTAATAGATTTCGATGTTTCAGAACTGTTAAGAAAAGATGTATACGGTGAATATGTTTCAGATATGTATAGAATATATAAGATAGCTTTTCAGAAACATTTAAGAAAGTTAGGTGTCAAAGTTCTACTTCATGTCTCAGGTATAAATATAGGAAGAACCGTGAACATGATACTATGTCAGGTAAGCTAGATAGAGTAGTCATACTCGTACTTCAGCTATCGATCTCTATAGTATCTGCTGTCCTCTTATCATATCTAATACTTATCGTACCATTGTTAAGATATTTCACCTATGTTGCAGAGTATAGTATTGGTATATATGTTAATCCTTTTCTAGCATCGTTCATGTTTTTCTCGGCTGTCTTCTTAACATACTCTATAGCTTCTCGAACATGTAGACTTGGACCACTTGTATGTACTATAATGTGTATAATAGTCCTATTCTTCAATTCTCCTATAGTGTACTTGATGACTTTGAGAATAGAGCAGGTAAGTAAGATCATTGCTAGCACAGTAGGCACGTTTGTACGTGGATTCTACATACCTTCAAATGATCTAGTATATGTATCTATGCTATGTGTTGTCAGTACTCTAATGCTCATACTTAGTCGAGTAATAGAGAATAGTTATGCTATAGAGGAGCTTGTATTTATCAAGAGAGTACCATTATTAGGATCTTTCTCTAATATTGTTATTACGACATCTCTAATACTGATATCTCTAGCATTCATCACTTTAGGAGCATTATTAGAGATCTCTCATACGTGGACTAGTGTACCTGTAGGTATATCTCTAATTTCTATTGGACTAACATGTCTACTAGTAATGATTCTGATCCTTGCTAGAGGTAGAACATAGAACGTTTATATATCTTGAAAGTAGTAGCTTAAGATAGATGTGTGCGTTTAATCCTCGAAAGCTGAGAAAGATGTTGAAAAACTTGGACATAAGTAATCTAAAGCTAGAGGAGGTTCCCAACGTTGTTAAGGTTGAGATAGTTTTCAGAGACGGTTCAAGAATAGTTATCGACGCTCCAGCAGTTGCTAAGATGAATCTTGGAGGACTAATACTCTTTCAGATACAGGCTCAGGCAAGCTCTATAAGAAGAGAGGAGAAGATTCAGCAACCTCAAGCCTTGATAATGCCTAGTGGCGAAGAGAAGAAGCTCTATACTGAGGAGGATATTGAGCTCGTAGTACAGGAGACTGGGTGTAGTAGAGAAGAGGCTGTTAAGGCTCTCGAAGAGACTAAGGGAGATATTGCTGAGGCCATAATGTTATTGAAAGAACGTAAGTCAGGTACCTAGAGTCCAAGAGCTAAGGTACTTCTTCTGTTCTTCTGTCAACTGATCTATCTCTACGCCCATGGCGTCAAGCTTCAATTTTGCCACAGATATATCAAGCTCGTCAGGAAGCTTGTACACTTTTCTCTCTAGTTTTCCCCTGTTCTTAACAAGGTACTCTACTGCAAGTGCTTGATTAGCAAATGACATGTCCATCACTTCGCTTGGGTGTCCTTCTGCACATGCTAGATTGACTAGTCTACCCTCAGCTAGTAGGTATATTCTTCTACCATTCCTCAACGTGTACTCTGTTACTCCTGGCCTTATCTCTCTTTTAGATACTGCAAGCTCCTCAATGTCTGGTACCCATATCTCGACGTTGAAGTGTCCCGTGTTTGCTAGTATTGCTCCGTCTTTCATTTTCTCTACATGTTCTTTTCTTATCACCTTCATGTTTCCTGTAGCTGTTATAAATATGTCTCCTATCTCTGCAGCCTTGATCATCGGCATGACCTCGAAACCGTCCATTACTGCTTCAAGTGCTCTAAGCGGGTTGACCTCTGTTACTATGACTCTTCTAGCACCAAGACCACGTGCTCTCATTGCAACTCCTCTACCTACCCATCCGTATCCTGCTACTACGACTATCTTTCCTGCTACTAGTATGTTTGTTGCTCTGAGAATGCCATCCCATGTTGATTGACCTGTACCATACCTGTTATCGAACAGGTACTTGGTATATGACTCGTTGACAGCTATGACAGGATATCTGAGAACACCGTCACGTTCCATAGCTTTTATTCTTATGACACCTGTCGTCGTCTCTTCTGTTCCACCGATAACTTTGCTGATCATTTTTTCGAAATCTCTTTCACCAAGGATCTCTTTAGCATATCTTGTAGCATCATCTTCTATCTTGAGCACGAGCTTATGAAATGTAGAGATTATGTCTGCTCCATCGTCCATTGTTATGTCAGGTTCTATTGATAGTGCATTACCTATAGCATTATAGTACTCTCTCTCATTCATTCCTCTCCAAGCATAGACGTATACTCCCTCTTCTGCAAGAGCTGCAGCAACATCATCCTGAGTTGAGAGAGGATTACAGGGAGCTAATGCGACAGAGGCGCCACCAGCTACTAACGTACGTACTAGGACGGCAGTCTCCTTAGTTACGTGAAGGCTAGCAGCAATCTTGAGACCTTCAAGAGGTCTCTCCTTACTAAATCTCTCTCTTATTTTGAGAAGAACAGGCATATGACGTTCAGCCCACTCAATCTGTAGACGACCACGCTCAGCTAGGGAAGGATCCTTAACCTTAACCTGAGGACACATGCTAGAGCAAGAGTGAGTACACTACTTAAAAGATTTCCTAGAGAACGTCAGATACCTACCGTGAGCCTTATCTTCTAGCTCTCGATCATTATCATAGTCATTTTTATTCTTCAACACATTTTCCAGTCTTTAGATTACATAGCCATGCTACTGTACTCAGATCTATGAGCTCTCCCGTAGGTACCCAATATATCTGATGTATGTCATTGTAGTAGGGTTTTATATATTTCAATCCTATCGGACTCAGGTATCCATGACCATTCTCTATAGCTGATATTGCTTTCAGAACATCGTTTGGTAGATCTTTCTCGAGGAAGTTCTCTATCGAGCTTGGCTGTGGTGGCTCGAGAAAGAACGCATGCATCCATGCTCCACCTTCTGATAATACGTGTATGCGTATAGTATCGTTTACAAATATTGTTATCCTTACCACAGAGTCTATCCAGTTATCTATCACATAGTTAGGATTGTAGAGACCTTCCTGAATCTCCTTAAGTACTCCAGGATGCCACGTGTCCTCCCATAGTAGTAACATGTCTATCACGACCTTAGTTCTCGAGCTTACTAGCTTCTTCAGAGTAAAAGTATGTACACCTCCTAACGCATCTATGATCTTAAACGTCCAGTCCTCTGTAGCATATGTTGGATTTATTACGACCACTATTGGACCTAGATCGTACCTCTGTTCTAGAGTCATGTCCTTTATGTCAAGCACTGTCTGTCCTATTGGTAGGACAGTCGTGGTCTTGGTCCATATCGAGCCACACTCGTTTCCGTGACATCTGACAGCGTATATTTTAGCAAATGGGTATACAAGTATGCTGTCCCAATAGTCAGACGATAGATTAACGTAGAGTCTATCGTTAGATCTTGCAACCTCATCTTCAAAATATGCAAATCTTAGCTCTTTTAGACCGTTTCTAAGTGATTTAAAGTCTGAAGGAGGCGATATTGCTGATATAGAGGATGAAGTAACAAAGAGAACGTATCCAGTATCTGGGATCTTTCTCATACAGTGAAGCAATGTACCTATTACAGGAATGGTATTGAGCGTATCTGGACTGAGCTTTAGACCTCCAGGAAAAGTCTCTATACATGCTATAGTACCGTTAAGATACTCTATGACAACATCTTTAATGGTAATGGGCTCGTTCGTAGTAACGTAATAGACCAGGTATCCTGGACCTGGACGATAACCGATAACTTTTATCTTACCTATGTTAGATACAGACTCTGAAGAAGGTGCATGAAATGTGAGCACTGTACTATAAAGATAGATGAGCATGGCAACTATCACAACGATAGCACATGCTAGTATAGATGTTACTACGTGTGATACAGCAGCACGTTTAATACTACTCACGGCGTACCCTCAGTAATTAGGACTTATCGAGTATATTTATAAACTTCCTCAACAATATTCGCTAAACCAGCAAGTGATGAAGGGTACCAAAACAGAGCGATGACGAACTCATGACGAGCTGAGTTAGATGATCCTACTCCGGTCATCATATCGGCACTAGCTCTATATTAAGGACCTTGGTAACAGCATGGATTGCTGGATTGATACCTTCTATACATTCTCTAGGTGCTGCAATGATCTTATGTACATTACCTATACCGAGATCAAGCTTCAGTAAGGCCTCATAGGTCAGTACTTGACCAATAGCATGCTCATCGATCTTACAATTCTTTACCTCGATTACTGTGACTTTTTTACCGTTAAGGTTCATTTTAAGTAGAGATTCTGCATAAATTACCTGGACATAAGTATCAGGAAAACGTGCCCGATACAGACTACCAAGCCTGTACATGTGTTCCATACCACGTGCACAGGGGTAGATTCCCGGCTTAAGCTCATATGGCTCCTCTATGACTACCAGATCAGCACGTAGAGGATATGCAGCTATACTTACCTCTCTAAGAATATGGTAATATGTCGGATCTCCAGCACCTACTCTATCTACTAAAGACTTAATGTATCTGAGTCCTAGTGGAACTTCTACAAGAACAGCAACGTTACTATCCTTATTAAGTAAGTCTTCTATTATTTTAAATACTAGATCGTCATGAGTTGGCTTCAACGATTCTATTTTTCCTTGAAGCACTTGCTCTATCTTGTTAATAATTTCCTCGAGATATTGAGGATTTTCTAATACAAGTCTAAGAAAAGCGATATTATAACTGACCCAGCTTAGCCCAGTCTCCTGTCTCAGTTTATTAGCAACCTGCCTCCACAGGTCTAGATCTCTTGTCCAAGCTGCATGATACCATACGACCTGTCCATCTCTGACAAGCGCGATAACTCCATGAATATGTATGACCCCTCTCCTAGACTTCAATGCTTGTGAAACAGTTAAATCATGTATCTTATTGAGTATCTTACTTCTTCTCTTAAAATGTTCTTCATAAATAAATTCTTCCTGTCCCGACTTTATTGGATAAAGCTCATAATCAATACCAATCCTCTCCTTAATCTGTTCAAGCAGTCTGAGAACGAGCTCATGTTCTCTATGAAAAAAGTTGATCATATCCTCAACATAGTAATATCTAAGCTTGTATCTGCTGAGGAGAGACATTACTAGTATACTGTTTACATCTTTTATAAACATTCTTCGTATGAAGAGAGTACTGTACTTAGGAACTCATGTTCTTCACATAATATATGTACCATGTACATAGTTTAACAATGATATTTAAGTCTGGTCTTCCATACATTGGTATCCTTGTGACCTAAGCTCATGTATTATTAATTCAGCTAATGCCCATTCTGCATCTGGTAGTCCTTCAAAGATTAACTTATTATTCAAGTATATTTTCACGTTCTCTGATATTCTTTCTACTACCTCTATTTTCTCTATACACGTCATCTCTCTTATTATATCTTCTACTTCTTTCAACCACGATCTTAATGTGTATAGGTAGTATTCAGGTCCCTCAAATGTTATTACTATGCTCATGAGATATATGTTTAATAGTCTAGTCTTAGTAAGTCTATCCTCATATGCGTAAGGTGCTTGTCATAGGTCATAGAGGAGCTTGTGGTTATTTTCCTGAGAACACGATACTTTCACTGAAGAAGGCTATCGAGATGGGGGTTGATGCTGTTGAGTTTGATGTTAGAATGACTAAGGATGGTGTATTAATACTTTTCCATGATGAAAAACTTGATAGATTATTAAGAATCCATGGTAAAGTTAGAGATAGAACTTACGATTTCTTAAAGAAGTTTACTATTAGAGGTGAGAAGATTCCTACTCTAGAGGAAGCTTTACAAGTTCTAAAGAATAAGAATGTGAAGATAGTTGTAGAGGTCAAAGAACCTGACACTATCGATAAAGTGATTGATATCATCTCTCGCTCAGGTATTGAAAAAGATCGTTTTCTCATAGTATCGTTTTACCATACCATAATTAAGAAAGTGAAGGAGAGTGGTTACAGGTTTGGTGCTATCTTCGTATGTAGACCTATCTCTATTAGACAGATGTTTAGTGAAGTAATGCCTGATGTTGTTCTTCCTAGACAAGATATGCTTGATAGGGAACTTATTGATGAAGCTCATAGCCTAGGAGTAATGGTAGGTACATGGGTTATAAATGATGAGTCTGATCTTCAGAAAGTTATTGATCTTGGAGTTGACATGGTAGCGTCAGATTATCCTGACAAGATTATTAGAGCTCTTAAACAGACTAGGCTTTTCTAAGTTCATTAACTATCTTATAGATCTCCTCGCTGATGTTATCTATAAGCTTCTTATCTGGTCTTCCTTTATATGTCACATTCTTCAGTATCTCCATTCCAGCTTCAGAGAGCCTCTTAGTGAGTTCTTTATCTGCTGATGGAGCCCAGCCATATGATGATATTATTATGAATCTCTTTCTAAGTCCTTTAAATTTTGTACATATCATTGATACTATGCTATCTATGAGAGGATTTAGAGATCCCTCATATGTCGATGCTCCTAGAATTATGAGATCTGCGTCTATGGCATCTCCTAGGACATCAGACTTGTTGGAGTGTGTCTTATCGGTGAACTTGTAGATTCTTAGTTCTATGTCCTGTTCTTCGAGTCTTCTGACTATGCTCGATATCATTCTCTCAACGTTTCCATACATTGAAGAATAGATTATCACTACCTTGAACTTTCCACCAAATCTCTCACCACGAGCCCATGCAAGATAGCTCTTGACTATGATGTCAGGCTTGTTTACCCAGACGAGACCATGACCTGGAGCTATGATCTTATAATCTATGCCTATGCTCACTAGTTTATCGACAGCCTTTATCACATGTTGACTATACTTAGCAACTATGTTAGCGAAATAGTCACGAGCATGTGGCAGGTACTCAGATATTACGTCGTCTGAGGAGTCTACTACTGTTCTTGGAATAGAATAGCCTCCAAATGCGTCACATGTGAAGAGAACCTTCTCCTCTGGATAGTACGTCATTGCAGTATCAGGCCAGTGAAGCCAGGGCGTGTGTAGAAAGATCAGCTCTACATCTCCTAGAGATATCTTCTCGCTATCTTTAAGAGGTTTGAAAAATGGCAGAGCTCTTCCAAGAAAGCCCTCTAGCATAGATTTAGCAAACTGAGTACCTAGAAGTTCTATGTTTCCTAGAAGCCTAAGAAGAATCTCTATGCTTCCAGTATGATCGGGCTCTGTATGATGAACTATGATCTTCTTAATATCTTTAAGATCTATAACGCTCTCTAAAGCCTCTACGAAGAGGTCAGAGAACTCTCTTTTCCACCCGTCAATAAGTATAGCTCCTTCACTAGTCGTCACTATGTAGGCGTTATATGTTATTCCTTCAGGAATAGGCCATATGCCCTCGAAGAATCTCGTATCTGTATCATCTAGCCTAAGCAGATATACTCTCTTTGTGAGCTTGTGAACTCTGTACGTAGTCATCCATATACCTGACATAAGATATTTTTACAAGATATTTAAGCGATACTGTAACACAAGTTTAGTATTCCTAACTTATCTATTTCGAAAAGCTGATGAGGAGTTAGTTGCCTATTGGAAATATGTGACCAATGGTTTATTAACTCCTTAAAAATATAGTAGACACATGAGCTTCATGGAGGACTTCGAGAGATGGATGAAGCGAGTAATGAAGTTCTTCGAAGAAATGGAGAAGGAGATGCTGGCAGAGTTCGAGAGACTTGAAAGACTGAGCAGAGAGCCAGCAAGATTCTTCGCAGTAGGAAAACCAAGAGTATACTACTACGGATTCGAGATAACTATAGGACCAGACGGCAAGCCTAGGATAAGAGAGTTCGGAAACATCAGGCCAAGAATAGTGGAAGCTGGCGAGGGTAAGCCAATCATAGAGGTTCAGGAAGATATTGAGCCTCTGACAGACGTCATAGAGGAGAACGACAAGATAAAGGTCATAATGGACATGCCAGGAGTAAACAAGGATAACATAAAGGTCACGATAACTGAGGATGGTAGAAAGCTCATAGTATCTGCAAAAGGAGAAGATAGAAGATACTACAAGGAAGTTGAGCTTCCAGCTCCTGTAGATCCAACAAAGGCTAAGGCAACGTACAGGAATGGTGTCCTAACAATAGAGCTGGAAAAGAAGGAGAAAAAACAGAAAGGAGTAGACATAAAGGTAGAATAAGGTTCTTCCTAAGTAGACCTCTCTAAGTATACTTTCTAGCTCTCTCTTCTCTAGAATATACCTTAGCTAATGCCGTAGGTATTCCAAGTCTCTTCTTCTTTATCTCCACGTACGATACTATAGATAGCGCTGCTATGGTTAAGACGTAGGGCAGTGCGTAGAGTAGGTATGGTGAAACTGGTACTCCTAGGAGAGGTAGTACTCTAGCAAGAGAGTCAGAACATGCTATGAGGTAGGATCCTCCTATAGCATATATTGGATGCCATAAACTGAACATTGCTAATGCAATAGCAAGCCAACCTTTTCCTAAAGTGACACCTGTAGACCATTCAGGTATGACGACCAGAGAGTAGTAAGCTGCTCCAAGTCCAACTAGTACTCCTTCTATTGCTGTTGCTATGTACCTGACCTTGTCTATCGGTACTCCAAGTCTATCAGCAACATGTGGATTCTCTCCAACTATTCTTATCTGATAACCAAGCTTTGTTCTGTACAGTAGGTACCATAGAAGTACGGCTACGATTATTGACATAAGTATCATAGGATCAAGTTCTAGACCAAGCACGTTCACTATGGGCATAGATATGGATGATGGAAGTGGTATGCCTACTAGAGACACTCCAAGACTGTAGCTTAGTCCAAGTCCAAGCATCGATACTGCAAGTCCTGAAACAATGTGGTTTAGTCTTAGGTGAACTGTGAGAACTGTGAATATCATGTTAAATGCTAGAGCAGATACTGCAGCTGCTATGAATGCTAGAACAATGTTTCCACTGTAGACAGCAACTGCATATGCTACGAGAGCAGCTATTGCAAAGAATCCCTCTATACCAAGGTTCAGTAGACCAGCTCTCTGAACAATAAGTGATCCTTCTGTGGCTAGCAAGTACACTGTTGCTCTTTCAAGAATTCCGTTAACTATGATGAGAAATCTCATTTTCTACTACTCTTTGAGCTAGAACTGATAAATCTTATCTCCACTCTGTACCTAGTGAAGAAGTGTACAAGAAGTATACATATGAGTAGTAGTCCCTCTAATGCATCAATCATGTATGAGGGTATGTTAAGAGTAGCCTGCATGGTATAGCTGCTCGAGTATAGTGCAGCAAGAAGTAGAGATGCTAGAATGCTATACTCGACCTTGAGCTCGCATAGCCAGGCAGCTATTATGCCAGAGAACCCGTAGTATGCTATAAATCCTGGTTCTAGAAACTTAGCAGCATACGAGAGGTAGAGAGAACCTGCAGCACCTGCATAGAATCCACTTAAGAACATTACGATGCATATTAGTCTTCTATATCTCAGACCTATGTAATCTATTACTCTAGTACCTTCAGCAAGTATAGACATCTCTAGCCCAAGCCTTGTCCTATCGAGTATCAGCCAGGCTAGAAAGGTGAGCACTGCTAATGCTATGATAGCAGAAGTGATGGGACCAATGTTAGGTAGCTGATAATTCTGTGGAAGAGGAAACGTTTCTGGAAAACCTATACTGCTTCTCCAAGGTCCATAACATAGGTAGTTTAGTATGCTTGACGCTATGTAAAGCATCATCAATGTTGTAACAGCCTCATTAGCTTCAGTATATGCTCTTAATACTCCACATATGAGGCACCATGCTCCTCCAGCTATTCCTCCTAGAATCACTACTAGAACATATGATAGTGGTGGTGGAACATTTGGAATGAGAGATGCTATCCATAGTAGAAATACTGCTCCCATTATGTACTGACCATCCTGACCTATGTTCCATAAGCCAGCTCTAAACGATACTATAGCACTTATGCAGCATAATGCGACTGGTATGAGGTTTATTATTGTTAGAGGTATCGAATATGGTGCAAAAGAACCTACTATGAGGTACTTATAGAAGAGAATTGGGTTAATGCCTAGAGCAGCTACTATTGGAGCAGCTATGAGGAAAGATACTAAGATAGCAACAGCAGTATATAATGCTTTAACTTTTCGAGACAGCTTCTCTCTTCTCTTAACTACTATCTTTACAGGAGACATTGTCTCATGCTAACATCTCTCTAAGCTCATTCACGTCAACATCTCTTCTATCAGACTCATACACTACTTTTCCATCCGTCATAACGATTATTCTGTCACTAAGTGCTAGAATCTCGTCAAGATCTTCAGATGTGAAAAGTATGCTACATCCCTTATCTCTGAGCAAGATAAACATATCGTGTACAAGCTTAGTGGTCTCATGATCGAGACCTTGTGTAGGATATGAAGCTAAGACTAGTCTCACATCACGGTTTAATAGCTCTCTTGCAAGTATTACTCTCTGAATCATTCCTCCAGAAAGATCAGCACATGGTACATCGAGAATATCTTCAGGTAATCCAACTTTTAAAAGCATGGATCTAAGACGATCATTATCGTACTTGTAGAAGCCTAGTCTCGTAGAGTATAGGTCTAGATCTCTCATTATGAGGTTCTCTTTCACAGATAAGGTTAAGGCAGATCCTGTAGATAACCTATCATCTGGTATATAAGCTACTCCTAGTCTCCTAACATCACTACTCTTCAATCTTGTGACCTCTTTTCCAGCTATCACTATACGACCTCTCTCAACGTCTCTTAGTCTCGCAATGGCTTCCATTAGCTCTCTCTGTCCTGAATCTGCTGGACCTATTATTCCAAGGATCTCTCCTTCATATACTTTAAGCGATATATTCTTAACTTTTAATCTTCCTGTATCATCTTTAACATATAGGTCATCTACTATAAGTATCTCTCCTCTTCTACTAGATCTCTCTTTTCTACTCATACTTCTCACATCAGTATCTGTTAATGATTTACCAAACATGGCTTCAAGAAGCTCGCTCTTACTTACCTCGTTAACGTTCTTAGTAAGAATCTTCTTACCTTTTCTAAGTACTGTTACTCTATCAGCTATCTCGAAGACCTCGTCTACTCTATGAGTTATGAATAGGACAGCCTTACCTGAATCTTTCAACTGTCTCATTACTCTCAGAATCGTCAACCTATCTTTCAATCCTACTAGCGACGTAGGCTCATCAAATATGTAGACCTTACCGTCTCTAAGCAAGGCCTTAACTATCTCTACTCTAGCTTTCTCACTAGCAGAAAGCTGCCATACTCTCTTACCTAAGTCGATCCTTATACCAAAACCTTCTATTACCTTTCTCAGCTCGTTAACAAACTTTCTATCTCTTGGACTCATGTCGAGAGCTAGGGCAAGATTCTCTAGCACTGTTAATGAGTCTACAAGAATAGGATGTTGTGAAACAGAGACTATTCCAAGCTTCTGAGCATCACGTGGAGATGATATGACTATTCTCTTACCATCCAGGTATATCTCTCCACTATCTGCTGAGTATACTCCAGATATTATGTTTACTAGCGTAGTCTTGCCAGCACCATTCTCTCCTAGAAGAGCATGTATTTCTCCGTATCTGAGATCAAAATCTACGTTATCTAACGCTACTGTGTGTGGAAACTTCTTTACTATGCCTCTTAGTTCTAGTGCTGTCTTCATTTCCTACTAAACTGATACTCCTTTTGGTAATACTACACCTTTCACGAACCACTTCATCGAGTAAAGCTCGTCCTTACTTAACCTCATGCCTGGCTCAACTCTAACCTTACCATTAATGTCCACTATCTCCTCCATTATTACTCTAGATATCTTACCATTCTTAACTATGGCTAGAGGTGGACAGAATGGATCTATAACGTTCTCCATTATGAGCTTCCTCTTATATAGTACATAGCTCTTTACATTATCTGGAACTGCTGGATTTATGAGCCATATGTCGACTACATTTATAGGCTGATATATCGTTCCATATGGTGTCTGTTTTACAGGTACAAAAGCATCCTTCAAGGTGAGCGGTACGTAGTGTGATCTATGCATTGTCCACCAGTAGTCTCTAGGTCTCTCAGGAGGCCACTCAGTCCATAATCTCAAGGCCTCGTCTAGTGAAGTATTACAGTACTTGTGCATGAGGTATACCATGTATGCTCTTATGACAAGCTCCTCATACATTGGTCCCCAGTTAACTAGCTGGCCTGTTAGACAAGCATGTGGACCATACACATGCATGTCACTATAGTGACTGAAACTCCATATCTTGATTCCTCTCTTCTGATAGCTCTCAGCAACCTCTAGAACAGTTGGAGAGTCCTCAGTATAGGCTAAGACATCACATCCCTCAGCTATGAGAGACTCAGCCTCCTCTCTAGCCTTTTCAGGATAGTACCATCTTCCTAATGGTGGAGCAACTATCACCTCTACCTTGTCGGGATCTTTACCTACCAGTGCTGCACCCTCCTTAACTCCTAGCGTGAAAGCATTAATATGTCTTATCACCTCAGGTGTCAGAAAGGCAGGTACATAACCAACCTTGTTCGTCCTAGTCATGGCTCCTCCAACTATTCCACATAGGTAGTATGCTGGATACTCATCTATAAAGTACTCTACAACATTTAGAGGAGTCTCAGGAGTGAGGTATCCTGAACAATGTCCAAAAAGAACGTCTGGATATTTTCTAGCCATCTCCCATGTATATCTCATATATCCAAAACTTGTAGTAAATATCAGATTACATCCCTCTTCCTCAACAAGTGTCTGAATTGCTTCTACTACTCGAGACTCAGGAAAAACCTTCTCAATATACACTGGCTGTGGCTTACCCTTCCACTCAGCAAGTATGGGACCGAGATACTCAGCAACATACTCTCTACCGCGTTCATGAGCGAAGGTCCAGCCGTAGTCTCCTATTGGTCCTATATATATGAAGCCGACCTTTATTTTTGGAACCTCTACTCTTGAGATGATTTTCTGTTGAACAACCTTTGTAGTTTTTCTAAGAGCTTCAGATATTGCATATCCTGTACCTATGCCAGCACCGAAACAGGCTGCTGCTATTCCTATTGTAGCGCCTGTTGAAATGGCAAGCTTTACGAAGTCTCTCCTAGTAATACTTGAGTCCGAGCTTGTCGACATTACAAGGGAGCAGATATGAGGAGTCTTTAAAAAGAGTACCATACCATTTAACGATCTATTTAAAAGGAGCGAGGACAGTCTTTGAAGAGAAGTATAGGATGGACGAGATTTTAGACGTATCTTAACACGGCGTACAGCGTTATCGCTAGCACTATTAGAGCAACTATGAGCATTCTACGATCATGTTTTGCATATGCTGCAGCTACTCCTATCAATGTTGCTATAACACCGACAACAAATATGAGTACGCCTATCATTGCGATCATGTCCGAGTGAGATATGTTGTCAAATATCCACCAGTACGATTTTGGAACAATCTTCTTTCCAATCTCTTTAGATACTAGCTCCCAGAAGACTGATGGCTTGTACTTCCAGTACTTCTCCATTATGTTCATCGGTACCAGTGGTGGTATCACGCCTGTCACGTAGAGTATCAGTCCTATTATGAGGAACACTATGCCTGCTATTGATATTATTTCGAACGTTCTAGCACATATCTGACTAGCAGTATCAACCTTTACCTGCTGCTCAAGCTTTGCTTCCTCCTTCTCTTTACGTTTCTGTACCGTGCTCATGGTCTCACCCCTCAGACTATGTGTAGTCCATGTAGTCCCTTGTATATGTCCATTATTGCAGCAAACAGCATTATTGCTAAGAATATGTATCTAACAACTTTAGGCCTAGCCTTAACTGTTAACCATGCTCCTAATCTAGAACCAAAGAACATGCCGGCTACGGCAGGTATCATAATTAGTGGAAGTATAGCACCCTCAGCAAGATATACGCAGGCAGCTGGTGTAGTCGTTAATGCTATTATCAACATGCTCGTGCTAGTAGATACTTTTATTGGAGCACCCATGACCAGGTTGAGTACTGGCACGTTTGCCCAGCCAGCACCAAGACCAAACATTCCAGCAATAAATCCAACACCAGCGAATGCTAGTAGTGCTAGGGGAGTTCTAGTGACCTTGTACTCGACTACTCTACCTAGAGCAGGTTCGTAGTATGCTCCTGTTAGATTGAAGAATCTTGCTATAGGATCCATCTCTTTAACTTCTGGAAACTCTACTCTCTTACTGAGCATCATTATGAGGAATATGAAGAATAGTAGTCCGCCAAGTGCTGTATATATGTAGTACTTGCCTTGTGGAAAGGCCTTCACAACCCATATTCCTATCATTGCTCCAGCTATCGATGATCCTGCTGCTACAGTAGCAGCTAGCAGTCCTATTCTTAGGGAAGCAAGTCCAGTTCTTAAGAACTTCGGTGATGATACTAGAGCGTTGACCTGCGCCATCACTAGGCCAGCACCTCTCACAAATGTTATACTGAAGGGATAGAATGCTGATACCACAGGTACGAAGATGACTCCTCCACCTACGCCAGCAACAGGTGCTAGTATTCCTATGGCAAACGTCAGGAAGAACAGGCTAATAGGCCAGAAGTCCACTGGTAATGCATAGTGAAAATATGTTCCTAAAGCAGCAATTATTATCACTATAAACATCATAGCAAGCGATATAGCAATAAGTCCATACACTCCCTTCTCCCCAGCCATGATACCTCAAGTGGTTTGTATTTTCAATACTCCTAAATAATGTTGTTCTTAGGATACGAGAAGACAAGATAGGGAAAAATGGAAAA
>JAADCU010000095.1 GCA_013154355.1 Thermoproteota archaeon
GACATTAGTGTTGCGATTAGGTTGCGCATGCGCATAAAACACCTCCTATTTTATATATAATATATGTAGCTTTTAGGTGGTGGTGTTTTGCGCACTATGTTGAGATAGAATTGCATGTGTCAATTCAGTCAAATGCGACCACGGATGGTAAATGCCTTTACCATCTCTCCACCACCTTGCCCTGTACCCTCTAACGTCTAAATGGAATCCTGGTCTATGCCAATATGGATATATTCCCAACCCAACAAATTCATCTAATTGCAAATCATCAAGAGCATCAACAACTATCTTTACATGTGTAGATAAGAACTCTGGAACTGATAACTTAGGGTTACTAGATTCAAAATGCCAATCACAAGCCATTCCCTTATAATGATATGAATGAGTAACATGTCCCGATGTAGCATAGCCGCAATTTATAACAATTGGCATATTACAATATTCTCTAATAGCATCCATAGCTAGTAATAATGTACCAGCCATCTTATTAGGATCGCCCCAGTTAGCATTCTTACTAAAGTGATTTATTAATTTCCAGATATCCATAGCCACTACTCCCATATTCCTGGTTGCTTTGACATTTGAATATAATCCTGAAATAACTTATAGAGATCATATTCTGATATTATCTCTTGAATTTCTAAATCACAAGCGTTCCTCAACATATCTTTAGCTACTAGTTCAAATTTGATGTCATTGTCAATGTCTGGATTCATCTGTAGTTTCAATAACGTAGTTAACATCCTATTAACATTGTCAATGACTACATCCCTATCATAAGTTGATAGAGATGGCAATTGTTCAGAAATGACTTTGAAGTATTCATCCTTAATATTATTAGCTATTGTTGATGGATAGTACCTTTCAACAAGCTTTGGATCAAATATGTTGCTATATAAATTAATAAGCCTTGCAAATTCATTTGATGGAAATTTAGTTAATGCATACTTAAGATCAACTGTATATGGTGGTGGAATCTTTTCAGGTTCTGGTTCCTGAACATTAGGATCCGTTACCACATTCATTGATACATAATCATCATATCCAATCATTATTTGCTCCCAGGTAGTAACTTAACTCCACCTGTATCCATATCAATCTGTATTATAGTATTCTTGTTTGAAGCTTCTGCAATGGTATCAAGAACATTTCTTATCTTGACACCAATTTCATCAATACATTCAATTTCAAAGTCTAATGTACTAGTCTTAATCCTTAAACCAACAAATGGACTAGCCTGTACATCTACGATTGGTTCATCAATCTGTGCAATCTTTTTCCTGTTTCTGATAACTTCTATCATAATGCCTCCCTTGATGTTATATATGTGTATTTTAATCTATAACTTTTACTTGATCAAGCCTAAAACGGCTTTATATGCAATCCTGCCAATAATGCCAAGAATGCATCTCTAGTGGGTCGAATCTTGGGAGGTCTATATTTAGCTTGGCCCTTCTCAATTATCTCAGTAATGATCTCAGCTTTTGTTGAATGATCATCACTAAGAGGACCATATAACTCATTGAACAAATGTTCTGCACCCCAACTGAAGAAACCCCAAGACTCTAACTCACCTAAACGCTGGCCTCCTTGCTTAGATTTACCTCTAGGAGGCTGTAATGTTTGAGATACATATGTTCTAGTAGACCTAGCAGCTAATTTCCAAGCTGCGATATGTTCTAATTTATTAACGTACATATATCCTACTGGTACTGGTCTCTTAGCCTTTGAATTAAACTCTGGTAAATATAATGGATACTTAGTCCTTAACTTAAGCACTTTCAATGTATTTATTATAGCTTTCACGTTAGGACTATTGAAGGGTGGTGCCAGTATAGGAATAACTGTTTCATTAGCTCTAATTTGATCCATTAAGTTTAGCCATTGCTTGGGTGACATTTTACTTAAGCTAGTATATAACTGCATCATAGGTGCAGTAGGATTCTTGTCTGATATTGTTTCGCATACAACTCTTAATAATGCTAATCCCTTATCATATGGTAGAGTAGGAAGTGTCCAATTTAGTTTCTTGGCAATAAGACCAGAATATAATTCTAGAATCTGACCAATATTCATCCTTGATATAACACCTAATGGATTGAATATTATCTCGACTCTACCAAATTGACATGTAGGCATTAGATTGGCTGGCAATATCTTACCTACTACTCCTTTGTTACCATGTCTATTACAAAGCTTATCTCCTACTCCTATAGGGACTTGATATCGTATATGGAATCTTAATACTACACCCTTAATTGGCTTAGATCCCCATTTCCATGAAGTAGGTACTGATTTGGCAGATGGGTGTTCTTTCTTATATTGTTCAGAAAATTGTTCATATATTTCTCTTAGTTCAGGATAGGTAACAGGTGTTGATGTAGGACCATAACATTCAATCTTGAATATGGTTCCAGTAGTATCAGCATTAATAGAAACAACTCCTGAAGATACTTCATCAATATCTTCTTCAACAACATCAATATAGTTGGCAATATTTGCTGGAACAAATGATATTATAGGATAGCCTTTCCTAACAGTATCGCCATTTTGTGCGACATATTTGATCCTACTATTAGGTTCTATCTGAACTGTAATGACGTCATAATGAACTGATGTTAGTTTATTGTTAGTGACTAAGTCTTCACTAATAACAATAGCGTCATCATAGTTAAAGCCTTTGTATGGAATTAGACATGTTAGCAAATTAACACCAGTTGCAATAAGGCCATTCTTAATACTAGCACCTTCAGCTAATGGTTGAGATTGCTTAACTCTAGTTCCAGGCTTAACTAGAGGAGTGAATTGACTAAAGCCATGCTTTCCTAGACCACTTCTAAGTCTATCAGGTTCAATATCAATTCGCTTAAGTTCTTTAGTCTTATCACATTCAATAATAATAGAATCATCTCTGGCTACACTTATAACAGTTCCATTACAAGGAGCTCTCTTTATAAAACTACTAGAAACAAAACTAGACAATATTCCTTCATAGCCAGATTGAACTAGAGGCACTTCCTTATGTAGTAAGGGAACAGCTGATCTTTGCTGGTTAGCACTGAACATACATCTTGCACCATCATTATGGTTTAGGAATGGAACCATAGCTGATGATGTACTTAATATACCAGTCTTAAGAGCATTGTTTAATTGTTTACTACTTATAATGCCTCTAGCATGAAGTGCAGTATCTAATGCCAAATGCTGCAATGCTCCAACATTAGTACCGCCTTCGGGAGTATCTGTAGGATCTATATTACCATAGTATGAAGGATGTATGTTCCTATACTCTACAGTAATAGCTTCTTTGGTAGGCAAGCCACCTATACCAGTAGGGCTAATTCTAGTTACAACAGCAAGTTCTTCTATAGGATTAATCTGATCCATAGCCTGAACATTAGGATCAGCTAATATATCATTCAAGACAGCCTTAGGATCAAGTTTTATCTTTGCTTTAGTATCGCCTAACTGTCTCTGTGTCATATAAGTACTATAGGCTATTGACAAATGCTTCAATACATACTGGGTAATGATTTCGCTATTCCTAATTCTTTGCTTAGTAAGATCGTTTCTAGTGTCAACTCTATTAGGATCTAATATACCCTTACAGCAATATACAATAATAGCAGGCATTGTAGTAGGTTGATGCCTAGCCTTAAGAACTTCAATAGTTGCCTGGTCTAATATTCGTCTCCATATAGTAGTAACAGTAGTTGGAAATGACCTTGATCCTGACCTATCAATAATAACATCAGTCCAATAATCCTTACTAGTAATAGGATATTGAGACTTAATACTAGGTACTCTAGTAAAAGAATTGAGAATAGCTCTTTGCATGTTGTCAAGGTCTTGGTTTATATACAAGAACTTATCACCAATCTGATAATAGACTTGATTCTTATCAGTCGGCTTTATATTTTCAAAGCTATATTTTACGATCCCGAACAGTTTTAATGTCGGCTCTAGCCCCTGTAAATAGGCCAATACAGGGCCTAATTCTAATTTGTAACCTGATATATATATCTGATAGTAAGCGTTGGATTTAAGGGGGAATTTATAGTATAAGGTAACAGTAGCAAATGATGTAGTGATCTTGACAACATGCGGCTTTAAGAAGAATATTGGCATTATCATCAGCTGATTGATGATAATGTAAGGCTTATTATTAAGAATGAATCTATTGTTGTTTAGTCTTGGCAACAATAAACTAACATCATGCTCATTACCAAGATCATCTTCTATGACTATATGAGCCTTAACAAGATCACTTCTCCTTATGTTATTTGGTGATGTATATGGTTCAAATGTTAACTTCTTTAGCTTACAAGGAAATGGAGCTGATTCTAATTCCTTAAATGTATTCTTAAGGTCTTGTTGTAAGTTATTAGTATAGTCCTGAGTCCTGTACTCAAATAATTGCTGTCCTGTTTTATTATCTACAATCCTAGTCGTATTGACTTTACTAATAACTGGATCGGTAGGCTTTGATAACGTAATGTTAGTTGTCGTTATAAGATCTTTGTATCTAGTAACGACCTTGTTAAGATCGTCTGAAGTAATAGGTTTCTTAGCATATACAATAGCCTTAGCAAGCTTATCATTACCAGAGATCTTATACTCAAGAGCAGCAACAGCAATCCTTGTAGATGGTATCTTATTGGCTAGAAATTGTTCAGTTATGTCAGGATGTTGTTGCATAAAGGTCTTAATAGCAGGTTCGTATTCCTTTGGAATGTTACTATTGGCAACAACTTCATTTGCAGCTACTTCAATTGTAGTTGTCTTATTAATAGGTCTAATCTGTCTAAGCAGATTAAGAACTCTTATAGTATTAACTGGATGTTCTGGATCTAAGATCTTTATACATACAGGTCCTGGTAGCAATACTAGAAATGCATAATCATATACTCGTTTCTTCTGATATTGCCATTGACTAAGAAGGATCCATATAACTTTCCTATAGATGCTAAGATTAAAAGGATTGTTCCTATCAATAATATACCAAAGAACATTAGTCCTATTTTGGTATAGTGTATACAATGGACTAAGTAGCTTAATAGCTCTATCTGCTCTATATGATGCAGTTGTCTTAAGATACCTATTTATAACTAGTTGTTCCGCATAGGTATTATCAGAAACAAAGTTCTTGTTCTTTGGGATAAGATCAATCTTGTTATATGGTACTGGTAATAACTTATAGTCTCTGTAGCTGTATAGATACTTATTAATCTGTAAATGAACAGGATATGTAGGCAATACCGTAAGGTACCTCATGTGTTGTATAGGTACCTGCAATTGATTCCATACGTCATGTAAGTATAAGTTATTATTATCTAACAAACAAGTAACAGCAAACGCGGACTCATGACCTTGTTCTGGCAAATATAATTGAGTCTGCTTCGGAACAAAGATCGGTAACTTCGTAATATCAATCATAACTACCTCAATAATACATCGAGTTGCTGATTAATGTATGGTGTGCATCTTACATATCTCTTTGCCATAGCAAATAAGTCATCTACTTCATCCATTGTTAGGATAGATTTTGCCATGTTAGCTGGTATAGGTGGATCAATTCTTACTACAGCGCATTTATCATCAACAATCTGTGCAATCTTATCAGTAATGTAAACATCATATGAGTTATTGACAAAGATATTTAGCAATGGATTAATCCATTTCAATATACCAAACTTTTCATACTTAGGCTCTTTCCTAGCAGTACTTACAGCACCAGTACCTAATGATATAATAACTATCTTCTCATTAGGGAATAGTTTTCTCATTTCTGTATATGCTGCCAGTAATGGACAGTTTGCTACTACTCCACCATCACAGAAATATTGCCCACTTAATTTCATTGGCTTAAAGTATGTAGGAATAGCAGTAGCTGCTCTAAGTACATCTTTAATAGTGAATCTGTTCATTCTAAGGACAGGAACAAAATTAGATCCTTTCCTTTCACATGACCAAGACTTAAAGAATATCTCTCTCTTGATCGATAGATTATAAGAACTTATCATCAACATAGGATAATCAGTAAACTTATCCCATTTAAGTATACCTCTATATTTCCAGGTCCTGAATAATTCTTCTACTGGTTTGAGTTTATATTTTGGTCCTAATAACCCAAACAAACTTCTCCATCTAGGAACAAATACCCTAGTTATATCCTCATACATTCTAACCATCTTAGAAGGATGAACACCAGATCTATACAACGTCCCCACGATTGCCCCAGTACTAGTACCAACTACTAGTGCTATGTCATGATGGGTAATGCTATATTTTTCAGCTAGCCATTGAAGAGCTGCTACTTCAATGACGCCTCTGCATCCCCCACCATCTAAACTAAGACAAATTTTCATGTTAGCTCACTCCTAGTGTAATTTTTTCTATTGGCGTCAAAGAATCTACGCCTGGCTTAATAGGAGATATTAATCCAGTACTAATAGCCTTTGACGCATTCTCAAACGCTAGACCAAGTACCCAACTGTAACCATCAACAAATGGAATCTGCTTAATAGGATATTGTTTAGGCTGCCATTGAGGACATAACCTTGCTGGTAGTGATGGATTAGATCTACATCTAAGAAGATTGGATATAATAACTTCGAAATGAACTAGATCAACATCGGATGCAATATTCTTGTATTTGCTCCATAGTGTTAATAGAAATTGCTCTACTGTCTTAAATGGAACCTTAGCATCAAAGATCCTATTTATAGCATCAATACCAGCACTAAAGCTATCAACAGCCTGTCTTAATTCTAAAATTTCTTGGCCGGGACTAATATTGAATATATATTGACTAGGAGTTTCTTCTGATATTGGAATCTTGATCTGCACTGGTTTTATTAATGCAAGATCGAATGTTTCATCTTCTACTTTAAGAGTAGCATAGAATGCTCTAGTACAATATACATTTCCAGTTGCCTTATCAATATCTAATGTTCCTACAATTTCATAGTCTGATTTGTCCAGGATTAATTGCATTGGCTTATCAGTATTTGATAAGACATGGCTTTTATCCTGTTTTATATATTGAGCTAATCTATTTACATTAAGTCTAAGATTATTTTCCTTGAGCTCTTTAAATAGATTACATTCTACATAGCTAACAACACCACCTAAGTGGAATGTTCTCATTGTTATCTGCAACCCTCTTTCACCTACTGTTTGGGCTGCTATCATTCCTATGTATGGTGTCTTTATAATATCATATAGATGACCATAACATACTCGACATATCTTTGGACTAGTACAGTAGATAGGTGTCCTTAACTTAATTACTTTACCAATGAATTGCTTTGCATTGGATTGTGTAATTAGTTCTCCTTCTACAGTATACCTACCATAGAGATGGTCAATAAGCTCATCATCAACATAAAGTTCAATATGTCTCTTCGTTTTGCAATCTGTCTTCTTCCCTAACATGACAGATTGTGTAGCCATTACCATTTTCCTAGTCAGATAACCAACAGGAGCAGTAGAAAGAGCCCTATCAATAATTCCTGACCTTGCTCCAATACCCTGATGAAAATGCTCAACTGGTTTAAGTCCAGCTGCAAATGATGATGTTATTGGCTTGAGAACATTACCCTTAGGATCAATAACAATACCTTTGGCAATAAGGACCTGAGCAACCTGTCTCCAAGAACCTCTACTACCCGATGTTAAGATAGTATATATATCATAGTTCTTATCTGCTAATGCTTTCTGAAGGGCTTTAATTAGTTCTTGAAGGTTCTTATCAAACTCAGCAGGATCATCAACATTATCTAATAGCTTCTTCTTAAGCCCTTCTATTTCTGGAGGCAACTCTAAATCATCTATTGGAAATGAATGTGGATATTGTGTATAGACATTAAAGCCAAATCTCTTTAATTGATCCAAAGTATGAGCATATACATCAGGGGGATATTTGCTTAAGATATCAGTCAGGATTTTATTCAGCTTCTTCTTATCGACAGGTTCGTTTATGAATGGATAGCTACTAGGAAGGCAGTTGTTGAATAATACTCGACCTACTGTTGTCTTTATACCACGATAAGTACAAGTGTCATGTAAATCCCACTCTGACTTTATCTGCGAAACGTTTGTTATATTGCCTCGATCCATTGAGGCCTCCTATCTTCGACATATGCGCATTACATAAAAGAATAAATGATCATAGGTGATCAGTAAACGAGTAGTCAATGCTTTAATAAATGGGCATTTAGTTTTGCATCGTAATTTAATGACAGGTGCAAATAAATGTAATGGTGACAAGTGATGACAAATTTTGTTTCTCATTTCTCCTAACGTTTATGGCCAAGCTTTCTTAACATGCCATCAATTTGATCCATGAACTTATCGATCTTACTGTCATTAAGTCTGACTTGATCTAATAAGTTCTCTTTCTGGGTCATGATATCATTTATTTGATTCCTAGCAGAAGTTATTTGATTCCTAATTGCTATCTTCTGCTTTATGTCCTTAGTCTTCCTTAACTGCTTAGATAATTTTATTATTGAGTCATGAAGCTGTTTTTGCTGTTTATCAAGCTTTGCAATAGTAGCATGAACGTGTTGTTTGAACGCATCAAACTTCCTTAATATATTATACTTCTTATTGAGAAGTTTAAAGCGTTGCTGTTCCTTATTAAGCTTTTCTGCAATTGATTTTGCTTTGGCTGGATTAGTAACCTTAGCTTTATTATATGCAGATTTTAGATCCTGAATGTTTTCAAATACTTTAGTTATCTGTTTATATAGTGCCTTATCACTTATCATGTTGCTGCCTCCTGAAGTTGCATTCTCTGCGCAACTCTGACATAACCTGGTGGTATTGGTTCATTAGCAAATTCTTGCCAATGTTGTATTCTAGGATTATATCCAATATCAGATCTCTTTATGAAGTTGTATCTTGAGTAGAGTCTTATTGCAGGGCCATTATTAATTGGTACTGATAATGTTATTGGATATGGATTGTTATCTTGCTTAAGTAATGATATTGTTCTATGTAATAATGCTTTGCCAAGACCTTGTCTCCTAAGAGGTCTAACTATATAGATCTCAGCAATGTATTTCATGTTGTTCTTTGATATATAGGATAAAGTTGATCCAACAGGAGCATCATTATCATGTAATAAAGCAACAATGTACACGTATGGATCTCCGCCTATATAACTATCAACTAATGATTTGTAATTAGGAGGTGTAAGAACTACTTTACCAACATAAGGAGATCGATTTATTGTGTCCTGATATAAGGAGATTGCCCTGGCTAAATTAGCCTGGTACATGTTAATGATCGAATTACGATTCTTAAAGATAATACTCCTATCAGTAGTTAACCTCATCTCTTTCTCTATCAT
>JAADCU010000120.1 GCA_013154355.1 Thermoproteota archaeon
CAGGTCTCCATCCTGGTACTTCAAAGTCATGACTGACAACCCTAGTACCTGGACGAAGCTCACGCTCCAACTTAGGACGAAGACGCTCATTGACACTTGTAAGAAGGTATAATGTTACTACATCAGCATCAGATAGATCATACTCGAAGAAGTTTCCATGATAGACCTTGACTCTGTCCTCAAGCCCGAGATCTTTTATCCTCTTTAAACACTGCTCATAGAGGTCTCTCCTTATCTCTATTCCTACAGCTCTAGCTCCAAACTCCTTTGCAGCTATTATGAGGACTCTACCATCTCCACAACCAAGATCATACACTACCTCGTTCTCTCGTACGTCAGCGAGCTGTAACATTCTTCTTATGACAACTTCTGGAGATGGGACAAACGGTACATCGTACATGTCTCTAACTAGAAGCTAGTCTCTTTAGAGGATTAAAATGTTCTTCGGTCTTTTATTAACTTTACCATCATCTAACACGGATACAGGCCTTAACTCGAAGCTTACCTGTTGAATCAACATCAACATCTATGTCTACTAGTCTGAGGCTTTTCAATCTTTTTAAAGCTGTTATAAGAGTTATAGGAGTATAAGCACTGAGCCTATGTGTCAGCGAGGACACGTCTAGACATCTATTAGGCTGCTCTCTCAACACGTCAAGTATATCAGACTCCACCTTTGTTAACTGAACCTCAATCTTACCAACATTCTCATCAAGGACCTCATCAATGATCATCTTAAGATCTATCAGCTTAGCAAGGATCTTAGTTATCTCACGCTCAAGATCTAGAGCAAGAGCTACTATATCCTTCTCTCCTCTCGACTCTGCTAGATGAATTATCTGATTTATCAATGAGTAAAGAGGCATTAGGCTCTCTCAGACTCAGTAATAGCATAGAGAGTTATTACCTTACCTCTCGACTATCTAGATCATTCTTAACAATCTATCAACTACTGGAGGATGAGTCGATATTATTCTGCCTAGAGTAAGCATTATAGGTCTCTCAAGCTCAAGAATTAGACATCTCCAAGCAACTTTCAGAAGAGCTAGCGCAAGAATATCAGAGCTTATTATTCTTTCAGCAAACTTATCAGCACGAACCTCTAGATATCTAAATAATGCGAAAAATATCATAGTAGTGAAGACTATGTATAGAAATACTGCTAAAAGTACATACACGAGTGATAGACATGTGAGACATATCCTCACTATGACATATACGAGAGATGCATTTAAAAGAAAGGCTAGTAGACATAGGAGAAAATCTCTATTAATCACATGACCAAGCTCGTGACCTATCACAGCACTTAGCTCATCATTATCTAAGATAGCTATGAGACGCGTAGTGACGACTATGCTCTTGAAGACAGGTAATGTGAAAGCATTACAGCTATCAGAGTGAATTATTAGAATCTTCACTCCTAGTTTTCTTATATATTCCATGACAATCTCACTTAATTTTACTGGGATAATTTTAATATCTTTAAAATAATTTCCTAAAAACATCCTAGATAATGATGTGATATTATTAATAGAATCTAAAGTTATAGCATTAAAATTTTTTAGAACTCTAAGAAGAGATTTTATACGACTATCTGGAGTATTCCAGCTACAGGATATACATATCTTGAATATCTGTACACGACTTGTAGTCATGTCTATGCCTCTAGATGATCTATATGCACCTACTAGAGAGAGCCCTGACATCACTAGAGATGTCACAATAACGCATAACATTGTTAATAGAAGATTCTGAGAAAGATACGATGATAAGAAGGCTACGAGAATTGCTAGAAATGCGGTCAGTATGTTCCAGGCTCTCGATGTTACTATACAGAACTTCTCAGCACCACTCTTAAGTATGTTAGTTAGTTTCACAAGCTTCTTACCATCTATACTCATGTAGAGTAAGACAAGCTTCTTCTCTCCACGTGTAGCAAGATATCTTATAGCTACATCTCTGAGTACTCTAGCTATCTTACGAGAGTTAAATACTACCTCTAGGGTAGGGTTATAGGTTATGATAGCGTATCTCCTACATGTAGAGTCCTCACATATTCTCAAGCTGCTATCGAAGAACTCGACGAAGAAATTGAAAGCCTGCAAGTGATGTGCTACGTACTCTACAAAGCCTCTAGGATCCTCTACTGTCCGAGAGATAAAGTCAAATAGTTTCAGGATAAACGTTTGTTCTCTCATTTACACTAGACTCCTCTCCCTGCCCTAATTTTGAAGTATTGTTTAATCCTGTCATTATGTTAGGCATGAGGCTTCCCTCGCTTCTCATGATGTTCTCTATTATTGTAAGAACATCATTAACATCATAATGTTCAAGAAGGTTCCATAACATGCTGTTCCTATATATTCCATACACCTTGCCTCTCGCACTCTTCTTTATTACTTGAATAAGCTTGTACTCTACAAGCTCCTCGAAGAAGTTTCTAATAACAACAGATTCTGCTCGAGGACTCCTACGAGTGATAGATGATATCTCCTGAGCAATCTTCGCAGGTCTGAAAGTCACGAGCTGACCTCTCGCATTAGATATTATCTCCTTAAGGAACTGCAGCACGAGCATCTTTATCTTCCTATTATCCATTACTGAGGTTCCATTGTTGCCGGACATGAATACTGTGCAATATACACACAGGTGAAAGTTAAATTTTGAGTGACGTGAACGTTCACGATATTTACCATGGAGAGGTTCCCCTAGGTTCACATGAAACATAAGTAAGAATCTAACGTGAATTATCATGAGAATCTAACAGAGCTCTAAGATAAATTGTTCACAATCTTACGAAGAATCTCATCCTCATAAGCAAGCATCCTCTCAATCTCATCAAGTCTCTCCCTAATCAATGCTAACTTCTTCTCAACATCATCAACCTTCTTTAAGTATCTACCGAGATCAGAATTAACATGCTGATCACTATTTACACTAGAACGAGATTCTCTAAACGAGGACGACGATCTATCCATCCTTTCTACTCTTCTTGACGTAGAGGCCTCTCTCACACGATTATCTGATAGATCCTCTCTAGACTCCATTGACGAGCTCTTGAGCTCGACGTTCTCGCTATACGTGACTTTTCTTCTTAATGACTTGCTAAGAGAAGCTTTATCTCTAAATGGGGTGAATTTACGAATAGTTGATGGAGTTATCAAGATAGCTTCATTATCCTTAAGATTGATCATTAGTTCTCTAAGTTCATCACTAGCAACCATATTCTTCATAAGCTCTGGTCTTAGCTTATAGATAACGAGATTACAGTGCGCTAGTATGGAAACGTCTGGTAAGGTGTTTGTTACTAATATCACTCTAACACCATACTTAGCAAGTTCAAGAATGATATGGTAAAGTATGCTATTACTCTCAAGAAGGTTCTGTGCTTCCTCAATTATTATGAAGTGTCTAGGATCTCTACAGACTACTCCATTACTCATATAGTGGACATATAACATTGCTAATATCAGCGATGATGCAAGCTTCTTCTCTTCTATAACTGTGAGACCGCTAAGATCTATACAACAGCTCTCAGATGATAGTATGTCAGGTTCTATTACTCCCATCCTCATGCTAGATAACACATACTCAAGTCTTCTCAATATTGCGGCTTTCATCTCAGCTTCTGTACGTGTGGTCACAAAATATTCTTCTACTACCTTAACTATGTCAGCTATATCCTCGACCTTACTGTTCTTAAGTATTCTATATAGGAGATACATGCTCGGCTCGTTCAGTCCTAATCCATGTCCAAGGACCTCTACCAGGAGTTTAAGAGGAATCTTAGAGACATCTATATGTACTAGACTGTACTCTATGTTCAACACGTTATCAATATCTGAATACTCTCCATGCCAGTCCAATATGGTTACTATATGCTTCCTAGAGAGCTTACGAACAAGATAACGTACAAACGATGTCTTTCCACTCCTTGTAGGTCCGAACACGCATAGATGCCTACTGAAGTCGAGCATGCATGGTGCAAGACCAGATCTACCTATCAGGATCTCACAGCTCCCTGAGCTCTTAAGCATTGATACTGCGAGTACAGATGCCGCAAATGCGGCTAATGCTAGGTCTATCATGGTCTTATAGGTCTACTTGATATATAAACCCCTTAGGTTAGAGATAATCAAAAGTTTCAGCCAGCTCTCCTGCTCTTACTACATTTATCTTAGGGAACCATCTTGGAAAATATTTACGATATTTCAAAAATCTCTTATCAATAAGAAAAACATTCTTAACACGCTTATCGAGATCCCTCATACATCTTCCAACTATCTGTATAGTTATTGAAATTGCTACATATATGAAGCCAAGAAGAAAATAACTATCTCTATACAGGTAGTTAGTCTTCCACATGTTCCAGTAAGAGAACTCAGGAAAAGGAAAACCAAACATCATTATACTTACAAGTTCATCACCTATAAAGTTCACTCCTTCACATAAAGGACTACCAGCATACGTAATTAGAACACATCTCTCAGATAGAGCTATCTCCTTAAAGCTTGATATTACTTCTCTTGAATCAACATCGTCATTATACACGATATACGAGATCTCGAGCCTTCTAAGACATGACTCGACATCTCTCAATACATGGTTCATGAATCTCTTACTAGAGAATAATATCATGATGCCGCCAACCAGTGGAAGGCTAGGTATTACTTTCTCTATGATATCTATTACATACTTAATACATCTTTTAGTATATTTGAAACTCTCTTTAAACTCTACATCAGGTACTATGAATATCCTAAGATTCTCTATATATTTTGGAGGTTCTTCAATATATATTTTATAGAAATCTCTAAGAATAGGAAAGAAGTTTGCAAACTCTCTTGTAATTGATGCTGATAGAAATATTACTGCTCTTGAGCGTTTTAGTAAGTCCTGAAGCGTCGATATTGTTAGACCATGTATGACATATCTATGATCTCTCTTCCAGACGTAGAGAACATCCGAGAAAAGTATGTTAATTAGGTTCTCATCTTCTACTCTCAAGTTCTTTCTTATACGATCAATATCGAGTCTAGGGTTCTTAATTATGATATGTTCACCATCGTCTAATTCTATGTTTAAAACCTTCTCTATATCTATACTTGTGTCAGTTCTAGATTCTAACCCTTGAATAACTGCATGAGCTTCATCAAATATAGTTCCTATACATTTATCTTCTATAATCTTCATAAGATTTTCGTAGAGAGCCTTATTTGATAAATATGTGATAGTACTTACAACAATATCAGACTGCATTGCTAGACTTATAGAAAGATCGTATGGACAAGTATTGTATAATCTTGCAAGCTGTATAACATCATCAACAGTGAGACTTTCATGATGTCTATTGCAGGGGGTAGATCTAGTTCTCACTAACGGACATGTACCTCGATCTCTAAGTATGGAACAGGTAGAAGACGATCTTGCTCCATAAGGACATAATCTCTCTCTACCTACTAAAGGTACTGCTCTAATATTCTTCAGAGACTCTTTAAAAAACCTACATAGTTCATCAACTTCAGCTACAGATCTAGTTAATATCAATACCTTATCAACACCTATGACGTCTTTCAACAGGACCGCTATATATGGTATAAGCCTAGTCTTACCAAAGCCTGGATATGCTGATATGAGAATTCTTCTACGATCCTCATGCAGAGCCTTAGCTATCGCTCTGAGAAGACTGTTAGCCAGCTCAATAGACACCTAATTATAGGATCACAGGATTAATATACACCATCAACCGCTCTTAGACTCCTCCTTCTTTAGCTCCTCATACTTTCTCAATAAGATCTCTCTAACTTCTTCGAACACTCTCTTAATATTATCCTTAGACGATACTTCAGGAAGCTCGAGACACAGCTCTATAGTTCTTACAAAAAGGTTCTTTACAAGATCTTTAGGAAGCCTCTTTAACCCATCTTCATATATTGCTATGAACTCGCTCTTCAGAAAGTTTAAAAGATCTTCAACAGATCTCCAAGACTCCTCGACAGATCTAACTCTCTGAAGCATAGTCTCAAGGCTGTAACGTTCCTCAGCAGAGAGCTGAGAATCATCTATCATAGCATATGCTCTATTGAGGCAGGAACGTATAAACTTATATAAGAGAGGATCATACTTGATCTGAGCAGCAGTAGCCGACATGAGAGGAGTACTTAATCAGTCCTTAAAAGGATTCGCTAACACAGGAAGATAGACAAGATATCAGAAAGGGCGCAGATACATCATGTCTTCAGACACGCTCGTGCATCATCACCACAAGATATATCTGACAGTCTCCCATATTTAACATGATCGTCATGGTAATATTAACCCACACGATAAGTATTATAATGAAACATATTATAAGAGGAACATACTATAACTATAGATTATTACAAAACCTTAACTCTAGAATACACATTCCCTAGAAAGTGAATAAACAAGATAGCATAGAGATAATCCTCTACTGTATAATAAGAGCAATCCACAGAATAGCAGCACCAGAAGCAATGATACTCATAGTGAAGGCAGCTACACAAGAACTAGTAAACTACCTACTATCACAGGGAGTCATAGACTATTTAGAAAATTCTTATAAAAACATTAAAAACATATTAAAAACACTTGAAGAATATGATCTAATAAGTAACATAGAGATCTCAAAAAACAATAACATAATAAAAATAACAGGAAACTGTAAACTTGCAAAACTATGTAAATGCGTTGATAAAGTAATAGAAAAACGCCAAGACCTTAAATCAACATTTAAAGAAAGACCTTGTGCAATAGCTATGCTACTCGAATCATATATGGAGGATAGAGGAGATGAACATGAGGTACGTGTTAGGTGTAGAGAAGGAACGTTTGACATAGAGGTCATGGGTTCTTAATTAGGCCTTGGTGGGCCCGCCGGGATTTGAACCCGGGACCACCCGGTTATGAGCCGGGCGCTCTGACCTGGCTGAGCTACGGGCCCTTTATCTCTGTAAGTGTCTACCGGCTGGTCTTTTTAAATCTTTCTCTTTGAAGATGCCTTACTGCTACTATCGTGATTATGTCCTCGAAGAACACGTGAAATCTACCTAGCAGTAGAACATCAACGTCAGGATCTAGCTTGAGAGCACGTACCGTCTTCTCATATCCTGATAATGATGATTGTGTTAGAATCATGATTTCTATAGATCTATCAAGAAACTCTCTAAGTAGCTCATCTATTACTGCTCTTCCATCAGGACCAGCACATACTCTAAGATCTCTACAGTTCTCATCTTCAGGTAGGTACGGAGGATTAGATACCATGATATCTATCGTATAGTCTCTTCTTATACATGTTAGAGAACTACAACATATAACATCTACATAATTATCTATGCTTTTTCTTTTAACATTAACGAGAGTGTTCTCACAAGCCTTAGGATCAATATCTATGGAGATTACGTACGGTTTAATACTATTCTTGATGCATGTCTCTACTATTTTTATGCTGACTATACCTGTACCTGAACCAACCTCTACGCTTCTTAAGATAGATCTCTCTAGCATCCTTACTAGTCTGCTTCCGTAAACGTATTCGACACATATACAGGTAAGATATGTATCTTCTCTAGGTTCATAAACTCCTTCAAGAACTATTATCTCATCAGTGCATATGCTAGAAGACATGGTATCAACAACGTGAGAGATGTTAATAGGAAGGTTGATTCGAATGGTTTTCCTGAGTGATATGATATTAATGTAGATGATGATATTATGCTGAGAGTTGGTAATATGAGTTTGGAAGATTCTAATATTATTAGAGATATCGTTGATATTCCTAGAATACTAATAGTTAAGTAGTATATCACCGCGTAGATAGATACTATACATAGAGTGAGAAGACAGCATTGTAGAGCTTCTATAATCATGACTTTTCTAGAAAATACTTTCAAAATTATTAGAAAATATGTTAAAAGTATTAGAGGAGAGAACACTAAGGTATAAGGATTGAAGTTATGAAACCCTGATGGTACTAGCACTACAAGGTTTATATGAAATTTATAGAAGAGTAGGAGTCCTAGGAAGACTAGAAGTGCTAGAGGAAGAGTTCCTATTCCCCCTGATACTGCTATATATATTGCGAGAGTTCTGAACGATAGTGCGCTAAGTATCTCATGTATCTTCGTCTCTTCTGATTGAGATTTAGCTAGTAGGTCCTGATCTAGTGATGCTATCTTAGATATAACGTTTACTCCTCTATCTGTTATACAGACTGTGCCATCCTCTAGGCTCACAAGTCCTCCATGTTGAAGAATCTTTAGCTCGTAGAGTAGTGATGGTATACCTATCCTTAATTTTGATGATAATTCTTCAATATTTGCACAACGGAGACTGCGTAAACATGATAATATTCTTAGCCTCCTCTCACTTGAAATAGCTAGATATATACTCGAGAGTGACACTATACGATAGGAAGTGAGAAAGCATATTTAAGATGTGTCGTAGATTAGTAACCTAAGAGAGAGATGACAATATTGTCTGTGAAAGAGAACTTGTACACGTTCATACTAAAGAACGGAAAGGTTGACAGCACGAGATTAGTAAAGTGGAGTAAGGAGAACGGTATAGGACTTCTAATCCTTGCACTAACACTGAACGAGCTTGAGAAGGAAAGAAAGATAAGAGCTATAGATAAACGAGTCATAGGAAGATTTCAGGTAGATGGTAAGGAGATAGTTATAGAACTTCCAACACTTGTAGAACCAGTCCAGCAGCTACATAAAGAGCATAGGCAGACTCATACTAGACGTACGGCACGTAGATCTACAATACTTGACTCAATATTGGGAGTATCAGAGAAGAAGACTAGCAAGAAAGAACCTGAAACTCAGAAAACTCAGAACGTGGTACAGAAAGAGAAGGCTGTTACTACTACAGTAAGGTCGTATGAAGAAAATAGAGAAAGAGAGAACATAGAGCACAAGGCTCAGAATGTTGAAGAGAAGGAGTCTTCGAAGAAAGAGGAGAAGCATGATCAAGATAGTTCACACGTCGTGAAGGATTCTAGCGAGATAGTTAGAGAGATCAGAAGTGCCGTAGCTACAGAGGTGGAGTCTAACCCTCATAATGAGGAGATACTCAATACCGTACTAACATACTTATCAAAGTACTGGAGCGTAGGTGAACTAAGACTACGTATTGATGTATCTAAGATGCTTGCTCCAAAGATAGGATTGAAGGAAGAGGACATATTTGAAAGAGTAGGAAAGATACTGAAGATCTTGAGAAGGTTCAATGTTGTAGAGATAGTTGAGCCAGGAGTTGTTAACCTATTGAGAAGAGATCTACAGATAGAGCCTGGCAAGATTAGGCTTTTAGAAGTCCTAGGCTCTTAGCTCTCTCGATAGGTACATATACCTCGGTTCTGTGTCCCTTAGATACTAGGTATAGTATTCCCTGATCTCTCAAGGTTCTCAGAACGTTGAGAGCAGTACTCATCTTTAGACCATACTTGCTTGCTATTATGTATGGTGTTACACATTCCATCTTCATGACGTCTCTCTTGATCTCTTCTAGAACCTTCGAGTCCACGATCATTATCTTGGACTGCTTCTTCTCTTCTGCTGCCTTCTTCTGCTGTTCTCTCTCCTTCTCCATTCTTTTTACAAGCTGTGATAATGTTGGCTTCTTCTTACCTCCCATACCTCTCCCAGAAGCTAGTCTCGTGATCTATTCTTTAAATCCTTCTTTCTTTCAACTCTATCTAAAGTCCTGATGTTGAGGTCATGTAGAGACAGATAGCTAGAAGTCCATGTCCTGAGTAAGGCTTTTTAAAGGTTTAAAAGTCATATCATAGAGCTACTCATGGGAAAGCCTACTTATAGAATTGAGAACGTGGTAGCCACCGTCAACCTCGGCGTTGAGCTAGACCTCGAGAAGCTTGCGGAGAAGCTTCCAGCTGCCGAGTATAATCCAGACCAGTTTCCTGGACTGATTCTCAGATTACAGAGGCCGAAGGTCTCAGCTCTCATATTCAGGACAGGAAAGATGGTCTGCACAGGAGCCAAGAGTGAGGAAGAATTGAAAAAAGCCGTGAGACACATAGTCAAGATACTGAGCGACCATGGTGTGAAGATAACGAAACCTCCAGAAATACAGATACAGAACATAGTTGCATCAGGAAACTTGAAAGCTGACGTAGACATAGAGAAGGCAGCTCTCTTACTAGAGAACGCAATGTATGAGCCAGAGCAGTTTCCTGGACTAATATACAGGATGGATAACCCCAAGGTCGTGCTACTCATATTCAGCTCAGGAAAGATAGTATGCACGGGAGCTAAAAAAGAGTCTCAGGTACAGGAAGCAATAAACAAGATATACAACATACTTAAAGAGATAGGAGCACTATACGAGGAGTCTCGTGAAGAGAAAACTGAGGAGGAAGTAGAAGCTGAAGAGGTAGAGGAAATCGAAGAATAGGTTGATTAGCCAAGCATGAAGATATGAGCTAGAGATACATCGTGATGTTATTTCAACCATTAAGACTTGGACTAGTGATAGATCCAGCAAAACTGACCCCAACCATAGTCAGCAGACTCTACATACCTAAGATATTTGTCAAGATAAGAAACATAAACGATGTAAGAAAAATAGTAGAACTCAACCGTCTAGTAGAGATCGAAGGTGTATACACATCAATATCAACCATATTCAAATCAAGAATAATTAGAGAACTTACAGAAGTTGGAGAATTTAAACTACTTCTAGAACTTGATAAGACTTGTAGAGACTCAGCAGTAAGAGAGTTCATAAGCTCTATAGCATACGTTCACGAGGTCATACCTGTAGTAGACATATGTCAAAGACCAGACAACGTATACGTAACAAATGTACCAACAATAAGCTCACTCATCATAAATATCTCAAAACGATCATATACGAATAGTACAAGATTTATCAAGAACATAAACTATCTTAAAGATATTCTAAACAACGTACTTAAGAGCAGGAACATGACCATAGGAATACTCATAACAAAGATAGGTATAGAGTTTCCAGAAGTTCTTAAAGACATTATAATGTTATCATCATATATACTTGTAAAGGATAGTGTAGAAGATGTATTAATTCTACAAAACATATTTGAAAGATCTAGATCTACGAGCCACCTTATTCAAGCTGTACTACAGATGTTAAAGAACGGGGACGTGAAAGTAGAGGTCAATATAGAATAGTTAGACTCTACCATGTAACTAGTATTCAAGGTTTAGCAAATAAGGATTCTCAACATAGTACTAGTTAGCATGGGAGATCCGAAAGCTAAAGGATTTAGAGTAGAAAGAGAGCTCGCTAACAAGTTGTGGAGTCTCGGGTTCGCTGTTATGAGAGGAGCAGCCTCAGGAGCGGGTGCTCGTAAAAGGTTTGTGCCTGACCTGGTTGCTATGAAAAATGGAAAGATAATTGTCCTGGAGCTCAAGTACAGGTCTAAAGAGAATGATACGATAAGAATAGAGTTCTCTAGAATAAGTAGACTAGCAGAGTTTGCTAAGAGAGCTGGAGGTAGAGCATACATAGCTGTAAAATATGGAAAAGAAAGCTGGAGATTCATACCTCTAGAAGATATGGAAAAGTTAGAGAAAGATTCTACTGGTGTAAAGATAAGGAAGAATCTAGTAGACAAGATTGGAATAACTTTGAAACAGCTGATAGAGAGGGAGCTCTCAGAAAGCATAGAAAAGATCACTCTCTCACAAACTTGACATATGTAGGAGGAGTATTAAACACTAGCGCTATCGCACCTTTAAGTATAGCATAATCTCCAAGTGGAGAGATCCTAAATTCAGGTACTCTAATACCTCTCATAAGAAAAAGGTTTAGATACTTCCTAAACTGTAATATCTCATCACTATTATTGATTGCAATACTTCCTCCAATAATTATAATTTCAGGATTATAATAATGTATTACTGTGGACATTCCTACAGCATTAAAAAAGCTTATCTTCTCAAAAACCTGTTTACAGAACTCATCATTTTGTTTAAGATATTCAAAGAATTTTCTTGTAAATAAATCATAGTTCTGAAAATCTACCCCCTTAATTAGACTTCTCTCATAAAGACTCTTAAGCTCGTTATCAGCTAGAAGCTTACAGAATCTTGGTATTCCAATTCCAGAACAGTAAGCCTCCCAGTGTCCTATTCCTCCACAACCGCATCGAAGAGCGTCTGGTCGTGGGTCCACAGTTACGTGACCAACCTCATGAGCATTTCCATCAGCTCCTAGAAGCAGCGTATCATTTACTATGACTCCTCCTCCAATACCTGTACTGAACGTAACATACACTATATTACTACACTCCTTACCAGCACCATACCATTTTTCTCCCCATACGGCTGTGACACAGTCATTTAACATTACAACTTTCTTACCAAACTTATCCTCTAGATAGTCTTTAACTACGTAATCTATATCAGCTAGTGGAAGATTTGGAGGATGAACAATTACTCCACGTCTAACATCTAAAGGACCTATAGAGCCTATACCTATTCCAACTATCTTGTCAAGATCTACATTATTTTTTGATAACAATCTCCTTATAAGATCTTCTATTCCTCTAGCTATCGAGAGCTCGTCTTTCCATTCTAATACTATTTCTCGCGTGCTCTTCTCAACTATGTCTAATATTTCCCCACTTCTTATACCAAGACCAACTCTGAGTCTTGTTGCTCCAATATCAACACATATACAGTAACTCACAGTACTCTACTAGTGATATCTCTAGTAAGATATTAATGAGTTAACTTATGTGTTCTCGACTAAGTCAATAACGATAGATCTCTCACATCCTACATTTGTCTTAACTATGACGTACTTAACGCTTCTACAATTATAACCATCATAGTATAGTCTTAAGACCTCTCCTGACGGTAATCGACATCTTTCAACTTTCTTAACATAGCTGCCTCCTACACGTGCAAACACTAGATCACAACCTTCCACTGGTTCTCCTCTAGAATCAAGTAGTTCTATACCATACACGTATATCTTCCTGTTACCATAGCCTCTTATAGATACTATTAGAGCATTCTTATAACTGTACGCAGTAACCGAGATCTTACCCTCTGGAACATAATTGAACACTAGTCCTAGTACTATTACTGCAAGAGCAAGTGTTATCATTCCAGATATTATACACCAGACTAGTTGCTCCATACCTCACCTCTCTACCAGTGGTACAGGAGCGTACACTAGATTGACTTTAGCTACAATGTACTTACATACTTTGAAGTCTACACTACATATCTCTACTAGAACATCTGAGTATGGTACATCTACTCTCACAGCTTGACCTGGTAGTAGCAGTATGTTTAATCTTCGATATCCTGAATTGTCATATATCATGGAAACTATGAAAGGTATTCTACCAGTATTATTAATTATGAGCTCATCTATACGTATCTTACCGTTATTAAACTGTATATTCCATACATATGCGTTCATCATATATACCTCATCTGCAATCTTCGCAGTATTAATCATCTGAACCATGCTGCTACAGGACAACGACATAGCTGCAATCAATATCATACATATGATTATTATAGATATTACCTCCGACAACATTTCAACCCCACGCTACAGGCACTGAAGGATAGTATGCAAGTATCATGTTGCTCTCCTTGCACCCCATGTAGTATATACCATGTATATACGTTGGAGTATATAATGGAAAAATCTTGAACAGAGTAGGAGAAGAGTACTCTACACAACATGAATAATCTATGACAAACCACTTAGAATCATTCTTTATTCTCTGCAACATGACTAGCTTCACAAGATAGCTCTCATCTCTACCCTGCTTAACATACATGAACTTCATACACTCAATCATAACATAGCTGAACAATACTAGCAGTAGAGTTAACTGTAGGAGAATCACTATGCTTAAAGCACCACTTATTCCTCTAACGTTCTTTTTTGAGTATGTTTTTGAGTTCATGCTTGATCACGTGTTTAACTTATTTATAAAATATTCTCATTGGGAGCACATTATTAGAACATTTTTTATAAATAAAGATCTCTCAAACATATATGAGTAATCTCAGGAGACTTATAAACATGTTAATATATATACTCCTCGCCCCAGTACTAGGACATGAGGAAGCTTGCCATGTAATATCTGAAGAAGGTAGAAAAGAAGATAAGATATTTCTAGAAATACTTAGAAAATTAAAAGCAAGAGGAATAATAAGCCCTAGAACAATTGAAGAGGAGTTACTAACAATATCTAAGAACTTTGAACTATCTGGAGTAGACCCGACAGTCTACTTCGAGTATCTTCAGATGAAGGTTATAGAGCATCTATCGTTGCTTAAGAAAAGGTATACTGATATATTATCAGCAGTTCTAACTGGAGTCATAGGGATATTCATGTTCTCTATAATATTATCATTATTTACAGGTTCTGTAATACTTAGATTATTGATATTAATGATACCGATAGTATTTGTATTAAATGTTCATCTAAATCAAATAGAACTAGTGAAATATAATTATAAGGTTCCCATTATAGCATCTCTAACATCTACTCTGATCGGGTTAATGATAGCTCGCTACATGCTTCATCTGAGTATCATGAATGTAAGTACTATAGAGATACTTATTATAGTATTCTCAATATCGTTTTCAATATTTTACTTGCCTCAATTTATAAAATTCATAAAGTTCTTACTAACTATCAATAGTAGAATAATAAGACCAATACATGAACTATTATGGGATCCTCTAAAAGTCGATATTAGAGGAAGCACATTAATAGAAAGAGAGGTTAAGAGGCTTGTTAATCTAGGCAAGAGCATATGTTCACCATGGTTTATAAGTAGGATAAGTAGGCTCGTTGACTCTCTAGTGGATCTCGTAAAAAGTTCGGTGAGAAACAGCATCATGTATGGCATATTTATACCTGCGGGATTCCTATTGGTTGTCGATGCGTTATCTATGTTCACAACTTTCTCACCATCTATAACTAGCATATCGTCAGTTAATGCATATAATATCTATAATGTCCCTATAATGCTGTCACTTGCCAGCATCTGTAATCGTTATCAGTTAGAGATATTTAAACTTGTGGGAACCACTATCACAAGTATAGTTACAGGAAAGACTATTCATAGTATAGGACTAGGAATATGCTTAATACCCATCATGTTGCTAGCCTGCAAGATTATTACAGGATTATAGAGAAATCTTTAAAACAAGGATATGATTAGTCTAGAACGAGATAGCCGGGGTGGCCGAGCGGTCTAAGGCGGCGGGCTGCAGACCCGTTATTTCCCGGGTTCGAATCCCGGCCCCGGCTCCAGTAGTGTCTGAATTCTCTCATAAAGCATGACTGCACCAACATGTGTGCAGGGTCTCCTCTTTCCACTCCATGGATGTGTATAGCAGGTGCATAGGTATCTTTCTCCTCTGCTATATACTTCATAGTATTGGTATCTATCTCCTAGCTCTGGTATACCTCTCACTATCCATAATCTTCCTGGTATTATTCTGTTTACTGTTCCTAGAAGTACTCTCTTAATGATTCTTTTCTTCCAGTTCTCTGATTTTCTATATTGTCTTTTCAGTTCTTCTGCTACCATCTCTATGATAAATTTTTCAATTCTCACAGTTTTCTTCTATGTTTTAGTATTTAATATGTGTTTTCTTTGATTATCTTTGTCAGCATGTTGTAGATCTTGTCGAATATTTTTGAGCGAGGTCTTATTCTGCTTTTCATTATGACGTATGCGTTTACTAGTGCTCTATATTCGAAGCTTGTGTATATGCTTTCAAATCTATGTAGTAGTGGAAATCCTGTACATGTTAGGAATTTTTTAAGTTCTTCTATGTCTTTTTCTGTTGCTTTTCTTTTGCCGAAGTTTATCTTTCTGTTAGTTACATGTACTTCTCCTCCTCCTGGGAGAACTACTTTCCCATATGCAGCCTTCACTCTCCATGTTGACGAGTCCGTAGAGTCTACTCCAACAAGCTCCAGTATCGGTATCACTACGGGACTTCCAAGCCCGAGTACGTGTATCCTGAACCCATGATCTCTAGCAATATCCTTGAGCTTAAGTAGGAACATCATAGCTTTCTCTCTAGTGTTTCCTTTTGCTCCTCTCACTATCAGCACATATGGTACAAGTGCGCCTACAGCAATGATGTTACAGGAGTAATCAACATATTTCTTCAGGAAGTTCATGACAAGCTCCTCCTTATGATAGTAATGTAATACAGGTATTACTCTATCACCAAGCTTGGATCTGAGATATATGAAGTTTCTAAGACTTAGAGCCATCTTCTTCTCTGCCTCATGTTCGCTATCTGTAGGTGATGGTGGATAATCAAGGTTAAGGTAGAATTCCGCATCTTCAAACGTGGAGTAGACTTGACATATCTTCTCTATGCTTGGAGTCATGTTATGTCTAAGAAATTGATAGCCTCCACTATCTATCCATATTCTGAAGCTCACGTCAGCTTGAACAATCTCGTGAGCTGTTAAATATTTACGATGAAGGTTCTTCGTATATAGCTCGAAAGCGTTTATCATTATACCATCTACCTCATAATGATGCCAGGGTCTAGGTACTCCATTAGCAGGACTACCTAGTAGAACATTCACCTATCTTATATTACACGATAGGTTTAAAAGCAAGACCTGCCCCCGTCACTGTGAGGGAAGTTGAAGAATAACCTTAATAAAGGTCATGAGACCGTGAGAGAGAATAATGTCAGCAAAGAAGAAAAAGAAGAGCTTCCTCATAATTGCCCTAGTAGCGATCATAATAGCAGAAGCAGGATACATATTAGCATCGTTCGGTCTCTTCTCGATTGGTGGAGCTAAACGAAGATTAAGAACACTTGACGCATATATAGATCTAGTATGTAGACTTGCTGGAGGTACAAAAGACATATGCGCAAGCACGGTCTTTCGCACCTTGTCAAGCTATCAAGACTATAGTAAGATCGCTATTAGAGTCATAGATCTAGACTACGTGAAGAATAGTACACTAGTAGAAGAGGAGGCTCTATACTTACTGAAGATAGCTAAACCATTAGTAGACATCTTCTACACACCTACAAGCAACACTACAAAGCTCATGAGCATGTTAATAGAGAAGATAAATAAGTCACTTGACTGGAAGCTAAACACGTTAGAATACAATGTCTATACTATATCTTATCCTAGACTATTTGCAATAGCTCTAATATGGTCATCAATGCTTCCAAAAAGAATATATAGTGCAAAGATGATGTATACTAATCTAAGAGGACTAAACGAATCTCTAACAGTAAATGGAAGCAGCATAAAACCGAGAACCGTAGTCCTCATATCACAGGCAAACTTAACATTTAACATAAGAGTTGAAGGAAGAAACATACCTAAGTTCTTAAGTTCAAACCTCAACATATCTGCAGTCGAGATATTGAGATATGGTAATAAGACAAGAAGCATCAGAATGTATGTAGCATACTTTCCAGTAGACGTGAAGAACAATGTGATAACCCTCAACATTGTTGCTCTATATCTGATAAACAAGTCAACTACTATGAGACTCATAATATACTCGCCCTACCTGAATAAGACATCTATAGAATACACATTCTATAACCTCACAACGCCACTAGTAATCATAGGTGATAAATCTTCAGGAACATTGAACTGCCTAATAGTTAACTATAGAAACTTTTCAGAATTTAGAGAACTAGTATCTAGGTGTCTAAGACAATCTTAGTACAGTCAGAACATCTAGAATAAAGTACAAGATCTAGAAGTATATCACTACGGCATGGACATATGTAGACATCGCATATATTAGCAATCTTGAAACAGATATCGAGCTTTCTCATCAAGCCTCCTGTAACATCAACATACTTGTCATCTCTTACCTCTCCAAGATTAACTACATCGCTCCTCTTAAGTAGCCTAATTATAGTTCCATCTCTTCCTAATATTCCTCCTTCACGCATTATAAATATTGCTAATCTAGGCTTAAACCTGTTAACTAGAATATACATAAGATCATCACTACTTATAATATATGGACGTCCATCGATACTCGTAATATCACCATGAAGCACTGGTACATACCCTCCTCTAAGCGCCTCCTCTACAACGTACAGATCTATCTCAAGTCCATTATCTGATCTTCTTAGAAGACTACATGTGTCAAAAGGTAGAACTGTAATACCATGTTGAAGAAGAATCTTACAGACCTCTATCTCAAGCTCTTTAAGTAGTATCTTCGTTAGAGAGAGTCCTATCAGATTATCCTTATCCATGCTCTTAGTGACTCCATAACATCTGCTTGGTGTATGAGCATGTGCACCACCTCCGTGTACTAGTATCACCTTTACATTATTTTTCAAAAGTTCTCTTATCGTAATTGCTATCTCATGTACTACATCTTGATCAACTGTTCTAAATATGTTTTTTGGACTTACAGTATTTCCACCGATCTTAAATACTACTAAATCAGTATTCACGGTAAACTACGAACTTTGCAATATCTATAAGCTTTCTTTTGAACTCACTCTCTGGAAACATGCTTATAGCCTTGACAGCTAGGTCAACATATCTAGAAGCCTCCTCTAGAACCTTCTCGCGAGATCCATACTTATCCGCGATCTCTATCACAGTTTTAACATCCTCCTCGGATATGTTATTCTTTGTGAGTATCTCTAGAACTTTCTCAACATCTTCCTGTTTACCATTCTTCAATATGTTCACGATGACTGCATTACCAAGCTTATGCTCTTTCACATCTTTACCGATCTCCTTACCGAACTTTTCAAACTCGCCATATATGTCTAATAGGTCATCTATGAGTTGAAATGCTATTCCAACGTTCTCTCCATACGTTGCTGCAGCTTTAACATAATCATCGATCATCTTTCTTGCAGCTAATGCTCCAAGCATGCAGCTTAGCTTAAATAATGCTGCAGTCTTCTTTCTTATCATCTCTAGATATATCTGATCTATAGTCTCTCTACTTAGTCTACTGATGATTCTCTGCTCAAGATAGTATGGATCTTCTCTTCCTGAAGCTTCTAGAAGTATGTCTAGTCTCTCTCCTTCAATTATGTCTCTCATAGTCTCAGATGCAAGTTTTGCTACTAGAGAAGGATTAACACTCTCTAATATTGCTTCCTCTATAGCTTCTCTATACCATAATCCTGCAAGTATTGCAAAGTTCATTCCAAACTTCTTCCATAATGTTGGTTTTCCTCTTCTAACAACTGAGTGATCGATTATGTCGTCAAATATCAGCGAGTATTCATGAATTAGCTCTACTACACATGCCTCGGGTAGGGCCTTAGTGAACTCCTCTCCTAGAGCTTCTGTGAAGAGTAGAGTCATTACTGGTCTTATACGTTTTCCTCCAGTCTTGACCTGGTAGAGGATTACCTCGATGAACTCTCTATTGCACATTCTTGAGAGATAATCTTCAAGTTTTTTATCAACATGTTCACCATATCTTGATAATACTTCTGCAAATATGTTGCTTAGAGTCTTCATGTCTCTCAATCACGTAATCTAGCGATGAAAAGTTTAATTATTACTCTACCTGTATATGACCTGTGAAGATATTCGTTAGAGAGTTCACAGTATCTACAAAAAATAGAGAAGACATAGTGAACATAACTAGGCAAGTAGAAGACATAGTTAGAGAGAGCGGTATAAAAAATGGGATAGTCCTCGTATATGTACCACATGCTACTGCGTTACTAATAGTAGACGAGGACGAGCCAGGTCTAAGAAGAGATTACATAAATAAACTGTTGCAACTGTTCCCAAGAGAGGGAGACTATCTTCATAATAGGATAGATGATAATGCTAATGCGCATCTAGCAAGCGCCTTCGTAGGATCATCAAGAGTATTTCCACTAGTTAACGGTAGAATAGTAAGAGGAACCTGGCAAGAGATCCTTCTCATAGACATGGATGGTCCTCGAACAAGGAGAATAGTTGTCGAGGTTCTAGGTGAGTAAAGACATGATAAGTTACCTAGTCTACATATGTCTATCCCTAGTTCTGATACTAGGTCTCTTAAAAAAATCTATAGATCTCAACGTGATAAGACGTGATGCAACAAGAGAAGCAGTACTAGTCTCGATACTAAACTCTATTGCTGGACCAGGACAGTTCTTGTCATATCTTACTTTTGTTGGAACATCCTCGTTCTTCACTAGACTAGGAAGAGAGTACAAGATGAGCAGACTGCTATCTAAGGACATATATGGTAGAGATAGATTACAGGTAGTTGCTGTAGGCCTACTACCAGGTGCGATAGGCTCAATATGTATAATACTCTACATTATTGGACTTAGAGATACAGCATCAAAACTTCTCCTCATACCACTAGCAATGATAGCAACATCAAACGCAGACACCTGGGCATCTGAGATAGGCGTGCTCTACAAAGGAAAGCCTAGGCTCATACTTAAGCCAAGACTCAAAGTTGAACCTGGAACTTCAGGCGCAGTATCACCTCTAGGCATAGTAGCCTCTCTAGGAGGTGCTGCAACTATAGCATGCGTAAGTGCACTAGCAACAAGATTAACAGAGTACGTTCTCTGTGATCCAAACTACAGCATGCAGATAATATTCATGATAGTGCTAGTGTCAGGTTTTGTTGGAGAGGTCTCAGATAGCATATTTGGATACGTACTACAAGAGAAGAGGAGATGTAGAATATGCGGAACAATATGTGAACACGAGTATCACTGTGGTGAACCTACAGAACACTTATGGGGTATAAAATCTATAAAAGGTGAACATGTGAACATGATGGCTCAAGCAATATCAGGACTAACCTGTCTAATACTAACAAGCTTGCTACTTTAAAATCAGGAACAAGAACTAAATCTCACACTTCAGGAAACATAGATAGTGAAAACCTTAACAGACTAGTATCAGGAGCATGCGTATACGTTATCAAGTATGTATCTTTTATATCGTGTACGGAGATTTTAAAACGATGGCAAAAAACTCAACATCCTATGAAAGATCATCATATGAAAAATTCAGTGCAATAGTAGAAGAAGTAGCAGTAGGAATATGGAAAGCTATAAAGGATGCTAGAGGATCCTGTGTAAGTTTTACACCACGTAGAATAGTAGAGTATGCAGGTGAGAAAGGAAATGTAAAACCAATAAAGCTCACACTAGTGAAGTACATTCTTGAAGAGCTTGCTAAGAAGGGTATCCTAGAGAAGGCAGATAAACACTATAGAATATGCAAGTATATAGGAGATCCCTCAAACGAGGAGACTAAGAACCCATTATGGGAACTATGTAAGAGCGTTGATACTCCTGAAAAAGTGATAAACCTCTTAAAACAGCTAGTTGAGTGAAACTGAGAGAGCTCGGGGAAAGAAGGATAATTAAAATCTGTATAAGAGAGATCTCAAAAAAGTACGATTATGAACATGATGACGTATCATACACACACCTTGATGAAGGTCGCATGATAGTGTCAAACATAGAGGGATACGTCATAGATAGATGGAAGCTCCCATTCACGACATGGAGAGACTGTGGCTGGAGAGCATGTGCAGGAGCATGTAGCGACCTCGTAGCTAAGTTCTCTAGACCATTAGGAGCTGGATTATCGATAGATGTTCCTGGAGAACTAGAAGATAATGATGTTCTCGACATTGTTAAAGGTTTCTTAGAGTTTCTAGATAAATATGGTATGTATCCTCTAAAGATGGACACCAACGAGTCAATATGTGCTTCAATAACTTCATATGTTATAGGATTAGCATGTCGTAAGATACCTCAGAAAGTATCAAAAGAATGCGACATATTTACTAGACCAGTATTTGGGTACACTGGAATAGTACTCAAACTCTACTACATGGGAAAACTAGCAGACTTAGAGAAGGATAATGTGGTTAAGAGGGGGATAGAAATGATTAGAAGACCTGATCTTGATACTGAGATACTTAACCTAGACTCTTCAAAAGTTATAGCATCGACAGACTCAAGTGATGGATTAGGAGCATCATTATGGTCTATTGCAGAGATATCGAATATCAGAATAGTTCTAGAGCAGCTACCTACGTCTCAAGAGATCGTAGAATTCTGTAAACAGTTTAATATTGATCCACTTGAAGTAGTATTTAATGGTGGTGAAGAGTATGTTCCAATAATATTTACAGATGATGACGACTTGAAAAGAGATCTAGAGAGTCTAGGCTACGTACGTGTAGGATATGTTGAGGCTGGAGAGCCCTTGTTGAGGTATGGTAAAACTTCTATTCCCTATAGAGGATGGGAGTATTTTAAGAGCTGTTACACGTAGTGTATCTCTGTTGACTTATCTCCAGGTTTCTGTGGAGCCTGTACCTGTGGTATAGGTATCATGGGAGGCATTCCTAGCTCTCTCATTATTAGACTGACCTCAAAAATTATGTACTGCATTATTATCATGTTTATAGCATCTGGCACCTTTCCCTCGCTCATGCTCTTAGCAATGTCCTCAGCATCATTCTTATGCTCAAACTGGAGTATTAACGCACCTTTCAGAGTCATAGATATTATCGAAGGCATAGACGATATGTTCACTACAAACGGTATCTCGAGAATAGAGTCTTGAATAGATATGCTAGTGTTAAGTATGTTCAAGTTAAACATCATGTTCACAGGCTGTGATGGTGAGTGTGGTATAGGTAACTTCTCAGCATGTATATAATCTAGTCTAAACTGTACAGACTTGAGAGATGGTAGGCTTGGTCCCTGTGTTTCCTGCATGACAACACACATAACCTTAAAAGATTTTATATGTTTATGCTAATGCTAGTGGTCGAACCATATGAGAAAAAAAGAGCTTGAGAAAATCGAACCATTCAAGAAAGCTCTCCTAAAGGTGGGGAAGGTACTTAAAGAGAAAGGAGTCGAGTACGTTCTTGTTGGAAGCCTCATACTACCACTGATATATGAGGTTCCCTGGGATGTTCACGATGTTGACCTGTTCATAACTAACAAGTGCGTATTTGCAGAAAGCGAGTTCTTCGAAGAGATAGCACGTGAGAACGATTGGGATATTGGAACAACAATGCATGGATTAATATACTATGAGATACTTGTTAACGGTGACATAGTGAGAGTAGACCTGATGGAGAACATACTTGACATATATATTCCAGAGGAGATGCTTAAGAACGCACCATCAAGAAAGATAAACGATCTAGAGATCAGGCATATAAGACTTGAAGACCTAATAATACTCAAGGCTCGAGAAGCTACACAGGAAGGAGAAGAATTTCTAAACAAGCTAGCTGAGCTACTTGCAGAAGAGAAGTATGATCTCAAGATAAACAGGAACTACTTCAAGAAAGCACTAGAGTACTTTCCGGAAGACGAGAGACAGTCCATATATAGGAGGATATTGAAGTGTGGTATATATGTCGAGTAAATGATGAAGCCTAGGGCGCTGAGAGATGATGTGGGTTTCTGGTCGCTGACATGTTACGCAACATATTAAAAGTTCGAAGAACACTTGAAAACATTAGAGAGATAGTGACGATAGATGATAAGGTAGTACTTGCTAGATGTATAACATCTGAAGATTATACGATGCTTGATATAGATGTTGTAGAGAAGATAGAGAACTTAGAGAACATAATTGAGACAAAGACGATAGATAATAGGAAGATACTTCTAATAAAACTAAGAGACAATGTTCTGGGACTAGTATATGAGACTGATGACGTTAGAGAACTAATAAGTCTGAAAGTACTCCTAGACAAGGCTTTAAGCGATGACGAGCTTCTTGAAGTATTTGAGAATACTCTAAGAGATCTAGCACCAACATACTATGAGAAGATTAGTAGAATATTGAAAAAGTACTACAAGGATAGCTTAACATGACGTATCACCTCATCCTGATATATGTATCCGTCCCAGAAGAGTACGAGGACGAGGTACTAGAAGAAGCAGAGAAGTATATAGAAGAGCTTGGTCTAAGAATAACTAGAGGAGTCATAATAACATGGAGAAGTAGAGAAGAGATAGAGAAAAGAATGCTCAAAGTTAAAGATGTTATAATTAGAAGACTTGAAGAAGGATTTGAAGGAATAGAGTTCCTCTATTCCATAATTGAGCTATCTGAGGATCAGTATAAGAATGTTAGAAACCTAGTTATAAAAAAGTTAGAGATCTTATGTACATCGCTTATAAATAAGGTTGAGAAGCTTGTAGAAGATGTTAAATCATGTAAAGGTAGAGAAGTAAGAAAGTATAGAAAAGTATTACAGGAAATTGAAGAAAGTTTTAGAAAGATTGCAGAATTTCATAAAGTATTTGATGTGAGACATAGTATATTTGATAAGTTGAATAGAGCTATGTCTGAGCTTAGGGCAGAGTTTTATAGAAGATTGAAGTAAGGTTATGACTCTACTTTTCCTCTTCTATATTTTCTTCACTTTCCTCACTATATACGTTATATGTCTCCTTTCTCTCTCTTCTAAATCTGAACACTACTATTATTACTGTTGCTACAGCTACTGCAGCTATCACGCTCGCAAGCTGTACCACTGTTACAGGTATGATTAATCCACCAAGCTTTAATACAAGTACGACATTTGTTCCTAGCTTCACTGTTCTAGTAGAGTTTACCTGTACTTGGCCACTAGCAACAACGTTTGATCCAACCTTCACTGTTACCTGGTATATTCCTGCAGGTACACCTACGAATCTTACTACACCATTAGCATCTGTCTTTCCTTCAAAGGTTAGTCCAGTGCCTATCATCTTTAGTATGACTAATGCACCACCTAGTGGTGCTCCTCTGAACTTTGTAACTACTATAGTGAGATTGTATAGTCTTAGTACTACATGTATTGGTTCTTCAGGTATCGTGTTCAGTATTAGCGTGACCATTTTTACACCTCTATACTCAACATATGCGGTTATCGGTCTAGTTATCAGTTCTGCAAGTCTGAGAGTTACCTCACCATTTACTGGACTTAGCTTCAGAGATTCTCCAGGTCCAAGCACGAATACCACGTTTACGTATCTTACAGGCTCATTATACTGATCTGTCACATATATTCTTAGAGGCTCAACTTTGACATATATCTTGTAGAGTCCAACCTCTCTCATACCGTTTAATGCTACTACTATATATGCCTCATGTCTATCAGGTGATATGGATACTGGTCTCAGAGATGTGCCCCATGGTACTAGAGAGTTCGAGACCTTGCTATATGTTAGTCCACCTGGAGTAACTATCTCCTCTATCTGTGCATAGCTTGGTAATTGAACTACTAGGCTAGTCCATATTCCTGACATTACATCTGCCTGAGTTACTGGAGCATATATTATGGTCCTGTTCCCTATAGTCATGACCTTTCCTACAGGTCTATACACTAGTGGTATGTAGTAGACCATTACTGGCACAGTCATATTGTTCATTATCTTAAACGAGCTTCCATAAACTATGTATGCTCCTACAACATACTTGAACTTTACTAGTGAAGGTATGAGGTAGCTTATCGATTTCACATTTATTATACCTGACTCAGCTGAAGCTGGAATAACTAGCTTTCCTACAACCATTACTGTTCCAACCTTCTGATTAACTATGACTGGCTGTATTGCTGCTACTGCAACTATGTATCCTAGCAGTGTCCATCCATGCGGTACTCCGAAGCTGCTTGAAGATATTGTCTTCACAGTATCTGAAGGTACAGTAGTGTTCAAGTACTCGAGTGCCTTCACTAGGAACGTTGTTGGAAACACGCTACTCTTATCATATGTTAGAACTACCACATACGTGCCTTTTGGAGCCTTGTTAGCATATATTACTAGCCTCTTAGGCTCCAGCTTTATGTATGATGGTACTTCTCCACTCTGCATCAACTTCTCTAATGATGCACCTCCTGGCAGTAAGACATCTGTTATCATGTATGGAGCATTATTGTCTACCCATACCTTAACTATCTGACTAGTCACCTCATTTATAGTATCGTCTGGAACCTTCACTCTCACCTTGACAACGCTCTGAGCAGCTGTTATCTCTTCAAGCTTTCTATACATGTATGTTATAACTATGCGTCCAACATATGTAGATGTTCCAGCGTTCACTATAGTTATGTTACCATTCTCTGAGTATACTGCAGTTATTACTCCATTACCATTCTTCACATATGTACACTCTCCTCTACAGATCACCTGCAGTACTGGACTAGGCTTCTCAAACTTTACAACAAGCATGTAGTTGCTGTAGTCATTGCTAGGTGGTAAACCAAACTGTACTGTAAACTTCTGACCTGGTTGTAGAGCTATAGTCTTGCTGCTCGTTATCTCATCTATGTATGCTACATGTACTAGAGGACCTATGACCTTTATGCTTGCTCCATGTACTATCATAGATAAAGTTAACAGTACTGTGATAACCATTACCATCGATGTAATGATCATCCTACTATGCGAGCTCATTCCACCTCAGTTGAGTATCAGGTTGACGGGGTATATATCCAACGTTTATTTAAGAGTAACCTATTTAAGCTCCATGATCTCTCCATCATTGTTACATACTACTACTCGAGACACATGTCTACTAGAGAATATTCCACATTCAACGACGCCAGGAATAGATTTAAGTATCACCTCTATCTTCTCAGGATCTTCGTCTAGGACGATCTTCCAGTCGAGGAGATAATTACCATTATCGGTGACTAATGGACCTCTCTTACCTTTCTCTAAGACTCTTAGAAGACATTCACCACCAAGCTCTCGTTCAATTCTATCTTTGACGAGTCTCCAGTATCTAGAGACTACTTCTACAGGTACTGGTACTCTAGAACCAAGTTTCTCTACGAGCTTTGTCTCATCTACAATTACTATGAACTCTCTAGCATTATAGTCAACTATCTTCTCTCCTGTAAGAGCTCCTCCACCTCCTTTGATAAGGTTCTTACGAGGATCTACCTCGTCTGCACCATCTACTGCTACATCTATGTGATCTACCTGCCATGGTTGTACTATGTACTTCTCTATCTTCAGAAGTGTAGAATAGTACTCTACCTCTGATGACGTAGGAACAAGACTAATATTTCTAATCTCTCTTCTCTGTATACGTTCTGCAAGAAATCTTAAAAAAAGCATTGAAGTAGATCCTGAGCCTACTCCAATTACTTGATCACTTTCCACCATATTTGCAGCATACTTAGCAACCCTCATCTTCATATCCTCTATACTCAACATCATTAGAAGTCAACTGGCTCTGCAATATATATGTTGTTCCTGTTCTCGATAATTCTGACCTTTATCTTCTGACCTATGAGAACGTTCTCAAGTTTTGAGCTAGCTATCACAGTTATAGATCTATCCTGAACATGAGATCCTGACAGCTTCAGAGGTAGTGCCAGATACTCATTTATAAATATTCCACGATCGATCACTCTCACCTTAATAGTCTCACCTCTTCTGAATACTTGTGGAAGAGGTCTCTCCTTATGAATGTCGAAGTCCTCTGGTGAGGGTATAAGCCTTATGTTGAACTTGGTCTCGAGATCTTTCAATTTCTTGAAGAACTCTCTCCAAGACATATCTCTAACAGGAACCTTTCTACCATGCTTATGAGGAACATACTTCTGAATAAGTACTGGAGGCCACCTCTTGCCTACCTTAAGACTCTTAGCTAGCTCTATTATCTTAGGAATCTCATCATCATTTATGCCAGGAACCCACACGGGTGTAAAAACAACATCGCTCCTAGTGTTCTCAACAACGTACTTGACTAGCTCTATAACTCTCTCAACATTATACCACTCAGTACCTGCTAGATGCCTGGCCTTATCAGGATCAACAGCATCTATGCTAACATTAAACCTATCTAATCCAGCCTCTGATAGCTCTAGAAGCTTCTTCTCGTTGAGAGTTACGAGTCTAGTCTGCATAGATATAACTCTAACACCATCTATATCCTTCAACTCTTGTACTAGATCTACAAGATATGGATATGTTCCTGGCTCTCCCATGCCATCTACATGTATTTCAATTCTCTTGCAGCCCTTGTACTGGACGACCTCTCTAACAGCTTCTACAAGTACGTCAACATCTACAACATACTCAGCCCATCTTATCCTACTTCTAGGACCAGCGTTCACGCTACAGAAGATGCATGAGAGAGGACATAGGCTTGTAGGTCTGACCTCAATTATGTTAGTGCCCATGTCAACTATCCCAAATGCTCTAGTACCAACCATGGGAAGATGGTCAACTATCCTGATGATCTTCCGACCAGTCCTCTCCTGGACCTTCTCTACTTCTCTCAGCACTCTGTATACTGTTCCTTAGATAGGTTTATATTTCTCAAAGACCTTATATATTAACGTAATGAACATTACTCTAGAGATTACAAATTACATTAACGCAATAGCAGTACTTCCTCAACAGTCATTCCTGACACTCTCATCCTCCATAGAGAGAATATCAATATTATCGACTCTTGCAAAAAATCCACTAACTCTTACCGAGCTCTCCGAGAATCTAGGAATCTCTAAGTCAAGCGTGTATAGACACTTGAAGAGGCTTCAATCATGTGGATGGATAACCCAACTTAAGGATAAATCTACAAAAAAGATTGTCTACGTTCCTACAGCATTAATATACCTCTGCTACGTTATCGACGATAACAAGCTAATAATACAGGACGATACAATATGCGTCATAGTACCACACTGTAGAGTCCTACTTCTAAAGTTTCAGAACAAGCTAGTAAAATCAGATAAATGCCCATACGACTGTGATAAACGTAATGACTGTCTAAGAGATTTAAGAAAACTTGCAAAGAAGCTAGGAATAGATTACCCACTCGATGATGCTGACTCCATAATATCGATATATAAGACGGTAGCACTGAAAGAGCTAATGCAGCAGCTTGCTTCACCTCTCCTAACGATACCAGTAAGTAGAGCTAGACTCCTATATAGAGAGCTCCTAACAACTATATAACAACGATTATACAGGGCATACTCCTTACTAGCCTACAACGTACCTCACATAGCTTAATCATTTTCCCAACAGTTGGATATATTCTACTTACTTTTACAGTACCTTCACCAATTACGTACATTACCATCCTTGACCTGTAGCTAGAGATCGCAATCTTGAAGCGGCCTATGAGATCTATTTGAAAGTTCTTCACAAGTAAAGAGCATCTACATACTTCTTTGCCCATCTCTACACTATGTAGTCTTCTATCTAGACTAGCTGCTAAAACCTGTATATCAATGTCTGCTAAAACTACTCGAGCAGTTCTTATGTTAAATACCTTAAATATAGATCTTGACAGAAGCTTCTGAATATTCTGTACTTTTCTAAATCTCATTAATTTAACAGTTATTTCAAGAATCTCATTATTCTCAACATAATTTGTAAAGTCTATACCATGGTTAGGACAGGTAAGCTTGAACTTGAACGAGCTTAACGGGGTCACTATGATCTTCTTGACATACCAGTCGCCTTGCTCAGTGATTGTGGAGCACATGTTCACAATATCTGATGTAAGTAGCATTGTTCGTGGTCGTGCTACGATCTCTATGATGCCGCCAGACCTAGCTCCATGTGTGTTACATGTTTTTCCACGTACTATTCTTGCCGTGATATGTGCCTTAGAGTACTCTAGTCTTATACTCATCTAGTGCATCATCCTGTTGGTGTCTCGAGGGGGCTTATAAGTACGATAGTGTCACCTCTTATGAGCACTATGCCTCTTTTAACTACGTCCTTATCTATGAGCTCCTCTGCATCGTCTAGAAGTATGTTCAGATGTATGTCGAATCCTCTCAATCTTCCTCTCAGCTCTACGCCATTTCTGAGCTTTATTAGTACTGTCTTGTTGAGCGCTTTCTTCATTTCTTCACCCACTGTCTCGAGGCATCGAGACATTATTACCTCCTTCTCAGTCACCTCATTATAGTTATAAAATTTATCTTCATGCTTCTTCACTAATAGATACGTCTATCTAAGGTACTAGTCTTATACTCTCTAGATCGCCAGGTGTTAGAACAGGAATCTTCATGCTCAGCTCTATGGTAAGTGCGAGACTAAGTATCTTACTCTGCTCTCCATGCACTAGAACTATCTTGCTTGGTCTAGGCTCGACATCTCTTACATATGCAAGTAGCTGTCTTCTATCACTATGACCAGAGAATCCCTGTATGCTCTCAACATTCATTCTGACCTCTACCTTGACCTCCTCATTATAGTACTTCAACGTGAGCTTTCTCTCTCCCTGAAGTATTCTTCTACCAAGAGTATTCTCTGCCTGATAAGATACGAAGAGTAGTGTACTTCTCTCATCATCTGCTAGATGTACAAAATAATCAAGAATAGGTCCTCCATTAAGCATTCCATGTGGTGCAAGTATCACACATGGATCTCCTTTAACAATGCTCATGACCTGCTCATACCTCTTCTCAGGTCTCTTAGGTCTCTCTACTGGCTCAACATTATCGCTTAAGAATGGGTTCACACCATCGTAGATTAGTTCTCTCACATTTCTATTCAAGTAATCTGGAAACATTAGATGTACATTAAGAGTCTCGAGAATCATACCATCAACATATATCTTCATAGTCTTAGGAAGCAGTTTTCTCTCTACCGCATCGTTCAATATTAGGAGTAGTTCCTGTGCTCTTCCTGTGCTGAACGCTGGTATCAGAACCTTGCCTCCTCTTTCTATTGTCTTTCGTACACAATCTATGAGTCTTCTCTCTGCTTCGTCTCTGCTCTCTTGAATATCGTTCTTTCCACCATATGTGCTCTCCATTATCAGTAATTCAACTCTCTTAAACTTCTTGTTAGCAACGTTCAGTAGTCTAGTAGGTCCATACTTGAAGTCTCCAGTGTAGACAATATTGTAGAGACCGTTCCCTATATGTAGATGAGATATTGCTGAACCGATCTCATGTCCTGCATCTGAGAACGTGAGCTTTATGTCTGGAGCTATGTCTGTAGTATCATCGTAGTCTATAGTTATCGTATGGTAGAGAGCTGTCGTGAGATCCTTCTTAGAGAATGGAGGCTGTTTTCCCTCTCTCTCACAGAGCTCTATGTAATCAGAGACGAGGATCTCCATGAGGTACTTTGTTGGTTCTGTCATGTATACAGGACCCTTATAACCATACTTGTATAGAAATGGTACAAAACCTACATGATCCATATGAGCATGAGATATCACCACAGCATCTAACCTATCAATATCTACAACATCTAGAAATGGATACTCATCATGAGGATAACCAGGTTTTATACCACAGTCAAGTAGTACACTGCTTTCTCTAGTCTGTATAAGTATGGCACTTCTACCTACCTCAAATCCTGCTCCTAGAACAGTTATACGTACATAGGTATCTCTAAATACTGGATCACGATGTATTCTTCTACCTAGTGCCCTCAGGAACTCTGCTCTCTCCTTAGCCATCGCTATCTGTATCTGTCTAACATACTCTATCTCCTGTCTTGGCAATCTCCTAGCCATCTCTAGTGCAGTAGGAGTTATTATGGCTCTCCATCCTGTCTCTGCAAATATTGTATGCTCTATCTTCTTCTTATTACGTATTGGTCTCTTAAGATATATATAGACGTCTCCAAGAAGCTCGTCAAAATATATGCTATCAACAATGTCTTCCCCAACAATGTTTCTCAAGATCTCATGAATCTTCTTCTCAGCTTCAGACTTTCTTAATCTTCCTCTAGGATCACACCTTATTATTAGATGCTTCTTCAAGTCCTTGGCTAGCTGTTTGATGAGTTTATCACAGCCCTCTGTATAGAATTTTCTCGAATCATCTATGAGTACTACAATGCTAGGTCCTTCAAAATCTATGCTTACTACCTTTACGTGAGGTGATAATGTATCTATTATCTTCTTCTGAATATCTTCTCTAAAAGGCACGAAGAATCGGTAGTACTATGCTCAGTCCCTTATTAAGCTTGTCCCGACTTAAG
>JAADCU010000107.1 GCA_013154355.1 Thermoproteota archaeon
GCTCGAAGAACACGACCTTAAATCTCATAAACCTCATGGTATGTGGCGAGAGTTTTAAAAGATTCACTACTATGATATCATAGTTCTGATATTGATCCAAGTCTTCTGAGGTTCCTAATTATGTCACTTATGCTTAGCCTAGTAACTACTAGAGGAATTCTATCCCTCTTCGCGATCTCAAGTCCTAGAGGATCTGGTCGTTCAATACCATGTAGTACGACCACGGCTGGTCTGAGATCTGTAAATGCGAGAAAAGTATGTATAGCTATGAGAGGAGATCTACCATATTTTACGTTTGTGAATATGGCTGCTCTCTCTGTTGTTGTTCCATAGAGTCTAAAATAGTCTTGAGGAGATACTTCTAGAACAAGTCTTATGCTATCAACTATCGTGTAACCATGTATGTCAACCTTGTAGTAGTCTGGGTGTACCACGACCTCGCCATCTATGGCTTTGAGAAAGTCCTCAAAGCTTACAGGTTTAGCAAAATCCATCATGTCTATCACAGCTGCAAGATATCTATCACTCATTGTTAGCTGTCTCATGAGTAGTTCTAGACGTTTACCACCTCGCTCGAGCTCTATTGATATTAACGTGGTTACGAACTTTCTAATAAAGTATGAGCCAGGACTCTTTCTTCTACCTGACTCATAGTCGCTTATCACGCTCGGGGTTGTGCCCATTCTCTCAGCTAGCTCAGCTTGAGAGACCTCAAAGAATTCTCTCCATTTTCTCATTATCTTTCCAGGATTATCAGAGAGCACTATCTCGCCTGCTATTAGTCTTGAAATATCTGAGAGTAAGTCTCTACCGAAATCCAGCATCTCTATAAGTGAGACAGGGAACAATGTTTAAAACCTTCATCTACGTCTAGTCAAGGAAATGCTGATTAACTTAGAGCAGCTCGAGAAACAACTTCAAGAGATAGAGAACAAGTTTAATGATATTAACTCGAAGATAGAGGAGAGATTGAACAATATCGCTCAGCTCAAGGCTCAGCTTAACAATGTTAGAGCCGAGATTGATAAGGTGAGAGCACAGCTAGAGAAGCTGAATAACGAGCTTGCAGAGAAACGTAAGAAGCTTCAAGAGCTCAAGCAGAGACGTCAAGAGCTGATAAACAGGTTGAGAGAGCTTAAGCAGAAGAAGAGAGATCTATCTAACGAGCTTAGGCTGAAGAAGGAGCTTATTCGAAAACTTGGACAGATGATAACAGAGCTAAAGCAGCAGGTGAAGCTTGGGAAGAAGCTGAGCAAGGAGGATATAAGAAGAATGATAGAGCAGCTAGAGCTTGAGCACGAGATATCGCCGACGGATCCTGAGAGAGAGTGGGAGTTCTTTAGGAGAATAATGAGTCTCGAGAAAGAGCTGAACATGATGGAGCTCATAGAGAAGCTTAGAGAGAAGGCTAACAGTCTAGTAATGGAGGTCGACTATATAAAGAGCGAGCTTGTGCTCACAAGCGAGGAGATAAGGAAGATATCCGAGAAGGAGATACCATCGATTAATCAGGAGATAGATAGGACAAGGCAAGAGATAGGTTCACTAATAGAGAACATTAGACAGCTCATAAGTCAGAGAGAACAGCTTAAACAGAGAAGAGACTCTATAAAAGAGGAGATCCTAAGAAACTACGCAGAGATAAAGAAGTTGAAAGAACAGTTATTCGAGCTGAAACAAGAGCTCGAGAAGATCCAGATACTTAAGGTAGCAGCTGAGAAAAGCCAGAAGCTAATGCAGAAGATGCAGAAGAAGCTTGAGATGAAGAGAACACTTGAGGAGAAGTTCCGTCAAGCATATGAGAGATTAATGAAGGGCGAGAGAGTTAGCCTGGAGGAGTTAAATATTGCTGAATATATAGAGAAAGAGTAGTATTAATGTCTGCACCTGTAAGAAAGATCCTCGTACTATGTATTGATAGAGATAACGATGTGGGAAGTAGACTTGGAATACCTACCCCAGTCATAGGTAGGGATAGTCTTCTTAACGTTGCTGTACAGTACATACTAAGATATCCGGACGACTCCGATGCTAATGCAATGTTTGGAGCAATACAGCTATATGATAACCTAGCATCATCGCTAGGTAGAGAGAATGTCGAGGTTGCTCTAGTAACTGGTGCTGAGAGTGAGGACACTATGGCCGATCTTAAACTACTAGGCGAAGTTGATATAGTCCTATCAAAATTTAACGCTGATGCAATAATAGTTGTATCAGATGGACCTGCAGATGAGGCCGTAGTACCACTCTTACAGTCTAGAAGACCTGTAATATCGGTTCGTAGAATAGTTGTTAGACAGTCAAGAGGTTTTGAAGAGTTTGCAGTACTTGCTAAGTACTATCTAACAAAACTGTTTGTAGAGCCAAAATATAGGAAGTATGCTCTAGGTCTTCCAGGTCTCATGTTATTACTGTACGGTATTGCTAGCATAGTTGCATCAAATCTTCCATCCATAGTTGCCGCATTGATAGGATCAATATTTGCACTGTTGATAGGTATTGGAGCTCTACTCTTCGCGTTTAACATACATGAGAAGATACTTAGCTTCATAAGAAAGTACGAGCTTACGTTCTTCACCATAGTTGTCTCAGCAATGCTTCTTATTCTCTATCCGCTAGTTAACATATATGTTCTAGGCGTACCATTAAAGAGTATAATAGTGACCAGGCCAACAATCTTTGACGTCCTAAGCATAGCTATAGCAATAGCACTTTTCACCAACATAGTAGAGATATATGCAAAGAGAGGAGTAATACCTATAAGAAAGGTCGTGACAAGCATAGCTGTATCTCTATTTCCAGCACTAGTAATAAACGGCATGATATGGTTCATACTTAAACTAATAACTTTCCCAGAACTAGTCGGAATAGTCGCAGGATACATAGTGATAAATATAGTGGCCATAGGAATAGCATTAAGATTAGTTAGAAGATATCATGATAGAGGTATCAGCTATACTCAGTATTAGAGAAGAATTTTCTCAAAACATAGTCCTTACAGAACTTGAATCACTGGCGGAATTATATAACATTACTATAGAACAGATAGACCTGCATAACAGGAAAGCTGTACTAAGAGGAAGAGAAGAAGCAATATTTGAGATGACGTGTAGAAGCATGTTCATAAAGTCTATAGAGGTCAACAACATGAGACTCACATTTCCTAGAAGCTTTTTAATCGCTTCAAGACCATTGAATAGAGTTGATACTGCATCATCACCACTAGAGGTAACTCTCTCAAGAATATTACTTAATTTATCAAAAGTTAAAGAAGGTTATAGAGTACTTGATCCATTTTCTGGTGTTGGAGGCATACTTTTTGAAGCTAGAATGCTTGGAGCACACGTGGTAGGAATTGACATTTCTAGACAATACTTAAAGGTTCAGAACATGAATCTTGTAGATGGTGATCAGATATTATCAGATTCTTCGACAGTAATACCTATGAGATCAGGTTCTTTTGATGCATTAGTTTCAGATCCTCCTTACTCTAAGCTCTCTCTCATAGATGTCGACTTAGATATTCTTTATAGGAACCTAGCAAAGATATGTGGAACAGTTCTTAAGAAGGGTGGTAGAGTAGCAGTCTCGTACATATCTTCAATATCTTTAGAGGATTATCTCGAGATGGAGGGTCTCGAGGTACTATGTCTGGGATATCAATATGTTCATAAGACTCTGATACGTAAGATAGTGTGCGCAATTAAGGTCTGATCATATTAGGCCAAGCTTTGATAATAGATCCATAGCATTGTACTCAGGTGCAAGCTTTACATATGCCTTCTTTTCTCCCTGAGGTGTTATTAATGTATTGACTTTAACAACCTTTACATTGTAGAGTTTCTCTATTGCTTCTCTTATCTGTTTCTTATTTGATTCTCTTCTCACTATTACAGTGATCTTGTTCTCTTTCTCGGCTAGTCTTAGACTCTTCTCTGTAAGTACGAATCTCACTATTATGTTCTCCATCAGTCTCACCCTATATCTTGAAGAGGTTATTTAGTTTTCTTAGAGCCTCGTCTGTCCATAATGTTAATCTTCCCGGCTGGCCTCCTGGAGCTAGCACTAACATGTTGAGCATGTCTACCTTCACCACATCGACTCCGGGAAGGTTTCTTAATGCAGCTATTACAGGACATTTGTCACTTACTACTACGAGAATGCTCTTCGGAGTCTTGTATCTTCTACCTCTTCTCTTTCCTTTACCAGCTCTGATCCTTGTCTTCTCGTGAGCTCTCTCTACATCGTCCCAGAGACCTAGCCTCTTGAGAACTCTCTTCACATCGCTGAGGAATTGAAGCTTCTCGAAGTCCTTTATAACTACTGGAGGTATCTGGACAACAGGATCTATAACATGTCCTCTAGCTCTTACGAGGTCGGGTATTGCTGTTGCAGCTATGGCAGACCTTATAGCTAGCCTCTTCTCCTTCTTATTAATGTGTTCATGTATCCTCTTCTCTACCTTAGGTGGGTGAGCTCTCCTACCGCCAACACACATCGGAGCAAAGGCAGCTCTAGGCCAGAGATGACCTTTTATTCTTGGAACTCTTGCAAGACCCAGACCTACACCAAAGGATTCGGCAGTCGTCCTCTTACCTGCCATCGGGTCAGTACCTTTTGGCTGAAGCCTCATCGTGAACGAGCTCAGGAAAGCTCTTCTTATGAGATCTACACGTATTGGAGTTCTAAAATGCTCTGGAAGCTCTATCTCACTAACAGGATTACCGTCAAGGTCAAATACCTTGACCCTAGTCGGGACTAGCCAGCGAGGTTTAATCCAAGGCTCTAGATTCAGCTCAGGTACAATCGCCATCTTTGACTCTAAATCACACGTACACTACTACTTATAAATTTTGAGGTAGCTCAACGATAAATGAGAGAGACAGTAAAGAAATTGAAAGAATGGTCAAGAGACGTAGAACATTATGCAGACCCAACAGCAGAAATAGATCCAAACATAAAATATGGAAGACTAATATTCAACGAGAATCTACTACTACCAGAAGAATACTATAGAGAGATAATTAAACACATAGAAGAACATATAGATCAAGCAATACGATTCTACCCCTCAGCAAGAACTAGAGAGAAGATAGAGAACAAGCTTTCAGAAATATATAGCATAGAGAGGACAAAACTAATGCTTACAGCTGGAGCTGACGAAGCAATGCAATTAATATATGATACATGTTCAAGAATAACAGACAGAACATTAATAATAAGACCATGCTATGGAATGGCCAAGATATATGCAAAATCAATGAGAATGAAGATAGAAGAGTACGTGATAGAGAAAGACTACAAGATAAATGTAGACAAAGTTGTAGACGCTGTTAAAAGTAGAAAGATTGGATCAATATATATATGTAATCCAAATAATCCACTAAGCATAGAATTTAATATAAGAGATATAGAGAAGATAATTGAGAGTACGGACTCTATAGTGATAATCGATGAAACATATCACGAGTTTGGTACAGTAGATCATTCAAAATTAGTAGAGAAGTATGAGAATGTTGTAATATTAAGATCATTATCAAAAAGCTGGGGATTAGCAGGGCTTAGGATAGGTTATGTAGTAGCTCCTGAATATATTATAAACATAATGAGAGGTATAGCACAACCATTTAATATAAGCAGCATCTCATTAATAGCTCTTGAGAGAGCATTAGAGATGTATGACATAGTTAAGAAGACAATACAGGAGATAAAAAGTATAAGAGAGGAGATGATAAGAAAGATCGAGGAAGTTGAAGGTGTGGTAGAAGTTTTTCAATCGAGAACAAACTTCATAACCTTCAGATTAAGAGATGACATAAACGTGCAAAATATAGTGAACTCATTAAGGAAAAGAGGATTCTACGTAAGAACATCATCTGAACCACTATTAGAGAACTGTATAAGAGTCACTATTGGACCTAGAGAGATCATGCATAAATTTGTCAACTCATTAATAGAGTCGATATATGAATGTGAAAAATCTACTAGATAAGATAGACGAACAAGAGATAAGACCTGAGAATGGAGCAGTAATAATATACGTAGGAGTAGTTAAAGGAGAAAGAGAAAATAAGAAAATAAGTGAAGTAGAAGTAATACATGATAAGAAGAAAATAGAAGAAGAACTTAATAAGAATTTTAAGGAAGATATAGATAAGGAAAATATAAAGATAAAACTTATAGATGGTAAACTTAGACCAGGGGAACCAATAACAATCATACAAATTCAAGCTGAAGATAGATATATAGCCGTCATAAAGCTATTGAAAATACTTGACATAGTTAAGAAGAACACCATAATAAGAGAATACTACGATCAATAAAGACCTCAGACTCGAGCTCTATACTTCTCATATATTAACCTACCGAGAGATACCATAGAAGAATCATAGTTATAACCTAGCAACATTAACAGGTAATGAATAATAAATACTCTATCTCTCATACTTAAACTATCTTTACCTAATAAACGATCTATGAATACATCATCTATAATATGTAATATACCTATCTTTCTAACGATATCGATCTCTCCTAATGAGACATATGGAAAATATTCGCATTGTATAGGGATTTTTCTAATAAACTCAGATGAAACTCCAAGAATCTTACGTATAATGTTTGTAGAGAATAGACAACAAACTCTAATAACCTTTCCACTATCTCTAAGTAATTCTCCTATAAGAGATCGAATTATGTTAATATCATTAACAGTGTATACTTTATCAACTTTACATGTTATCTTCAAGATCTTTGGAGAAAATTCGATAATAGGATTACAACGACCGTATATGAATAATATATCGTCTCTAATAAGTATATGAAACACTTCGTAATTTCTCTTAACTATCTTCATAAATTATCGAACCTCAATATGAATTTCTCTGGAATTGAACCTCTTCTTTTACTTGATATTTCAACTAATGCTAAGCCAAATTTCAATGTTTTACTACTGTCTTGAAGATGTACTCTAATATTGATATTATGAGAAACATCTGATGGTATATCATCTAGAGACTGAGTAGCAAGTATGAAGTATCTTTTAAAGTTTCTTCCTATTCTAATATTCTCAGCAAGTATTGAACAAGTATACGGAAAGTACAGATGTGCCTCATCTATTATGAATACTGTATTTTTTGACGAATGTTCTCTCATAGATTCTATTAGAAAAAGTACATAGGCTATCTTCTGTATGTCGACTAGTCCTGTTAAATCAATAGATATTGTAATATTTTCTAAATTATTCTGAAGTATTCCTCTTATAATTTCATGAGTTTCTTCAAATATTTCATTATCTAGAAATCTTAATCTTCTTAAAGTTGCAAGTATAGATAACCTCTCATATCTATCTTTAGTATCTATTATTAGCTTGTTAAGAACTTCGATTAAGTCTCTAATATTGCATCTTCCTAATTTTTTAAGAGTTTGTATTAGTAATTCTTCCATAGCTGGAGATAATAGATAGCGAGTGTTTCTATACTTTATATAAAGTATCTCGTTAATTATATCGCATAATCTTGCTAAGTCTTTTATATGTTCTATAGGATTTAGAGATAGTTTTCCATGATAATTAACATATTTTTTATATGATCCTAATACGTCAAATACTATTACATTTATAGGACTTTTCTTTGTTTTTAATGAGAATCTTAGTAATGTTGTTTTTCCAGTTCCTGGAGGACCTATCACTAGTACATGTGAATCTAGTAATGTTGCTAGGTCTATTATATTGTTTGTCATTTTATTACGCAATCTTGATATTTAATGGATAAAGAATTCTTTTTATGATTTCTATGTCTGTTATAAGTTTTCCTTTTCTAGCTATGTTCCATAGATCGGTACCTGATTCTCTATCTACTATCTTTCCTATGAGTAGTCTTGCCTTGTCCCCGTATAAGTCTATTGTTATTAACTTCTCATTATCTAAAAGTTCAAGCATTGTCTCTATGTTATTGTTTTTGAACAAGTTCCTTATTATAGTATTTATTTTATCTTCTTTTTCTGGTTCTATTTTTATCTTTATTCTTAGTATTGTTCTTTTAAGTTCTAGTTCTCTTCTAGTTCTTATAAGTATTTGAGGTGTATCATCTATGGGAAGTACTGCTATCTTATCGTTTTTTGTTAGTATCGCTCTTTTATGTAGAGGTATCTCTGAGATATATGTCTTATAGCTTTCTATTTTCATGAATATTCTAGTATTTACGTAATTTTTATATCATTGTTCATGGGTGCATATGATTAGTATGGTAGTTAATATTGTCACGATCCTACATATGATATGGATATGATAGATGTTCAGTGGATTGTCCCTATCTTAGCTGGATCACTGAACGTTATGTATGGTGTACTGTTGTATATGTGTGGTCCTAGTTCTGAGATAAGGAGGAGAGGACTGTTCTATCTTTATGATTGTCTAATTTCTTTTGTATTATTTTGTATATTTCTTATTATTTTTCTAAATCTTCAGAAGATTATCAATATTATAGCTTCTTCATTAGGATTGAAGACTGTTAATGCTAGTAGTGCCCTGATGGTGCTTAGAGAAGCTGCTAGATATTTTCTTCAGTGTTTCAATAATGTTAAAAATATGCTAGTCATCTTATATGTAGTATGTGCTACCTTGAACGCTGTTCCATATACTGTTCCAGTAGCAATGTATCTATCTCAAGCTACACAGTACATGCAGTGGATGGCTCACTGGGCTTTAATAAACCTCTACATGTATCATGTGCTTGCTGAGATAGCTAGCTATGCTATAGCTATAGCAGGACTAGGAATGGGTCTCATAGTACCAAGACAGACTAGAACAATAGGTTCACTACTCACCTCACTAGCCATAGTCTTACCAGCACAAGTAGAGCTAGTATATCTATGGGAACTGACAAATCAGATACATCTAATGCTTCCACATAACATAACAATAAACAACGTAGTAACAATAGCGAAAGACATAGCACTAGGAGGATACAACATAGGAGAAGCATTACAGAAACAGAACATCATAATGGATCTAACATCAGCAATAGGAGGAGCAATGATATACGCAATATCAAAAATAATAGACGAGACAGGACACTACATAAAACTCTAAGAAGAAACCCTTAAAAACCCTCTCACAAAAACAGAACAAAGAGCCCCGGTAGTATAGCCCGGTCAAGTATGCGGGCCTCTCGAGCCCGTGACCCGGGTTCAAATCCCGGCCGGGGCACCA
>JAADCU010000041.1 GCA_013154355.1 Thermoproteota archaeon
CCATTATATAGAGTAGAGCTCTGCAAAGAGGAATTTTCCTCGAGAGCTAATAGTGAGCTCTGCTGCATTCATCCAGTCAAAACTCCTTGGCCCGTTACATCTGCTGTATTATATTCTATCAGCCAAAGACTTCAAAAATTCAATTGGAGAATGGCTGATGCTAGATGTGAGTTCGGCTATGATGAGAAAATAGCTGAAAGGTATAAGGAGTTCGGCTCCAGGATGATATGGCTTAAAAGGGATAGGAAATTATCAAAACGCATTAGAGAGAACATATTAGATGTAAGAAAGTATATGTTCCATTATGGGATCGGAACAAGATCTAGTGATCTTATTGAATTCGATCCCAAGAAAGAGGTAACATCAACTAAGAAAGACCCTGCTATCATCTTTGACAAGATGATTGAAGCAGTTGACATAGCAGGGCAATATTTCGGATTCTTTGACGACAGGGGGTAGCGACGATATGATACTGAAGTCGAAATTCATTACAATCAGATTCAAAGACAATGATGGTCTCTTATGGCCTGAGGTGGATTGGCATGTCCCCGATAAGGCCAAGTTCAGAATGGAGGAACTTGAGAAGATAATTGAGGAATCGCAAAACACAGACGAGGAAAGGGCTATTCTCGTCATGAAAAACGGAGCTAGGGATAAGGTCATAAGCACCGGTGCAGCCCATGTAGACTTCAACCCTAGTAGATGCCTGATGGATATCCATACTCATCCAATGGGAGGATATTTCTCAGGTATCGATGATGGTATAGATGTACTATGTCCAGGACATATATGTCTACTAGCAACTAAAGACTTACCGATCGATATGAGACCACATATAGGCTTATATATAAATGATTGGCCTATAGTTGGTAGAATCTCATTGGGTGTTAAAGGATTTATGCCACTAACACCTGATGAGATCAGAGCTCTGATCTTATCACCATAGCGCGATCCTCCTTAAATTCTAACAGGGGAGTTAGACATTCGCTCTAGCTCCCCTCATCTATTATAATAGAGCTAGTTCTAGATAGGGGTAAGATATGAGCTTCAAAAAATTCACTACACATGTTATAATTTATTTGTTTCTTATAGCCGTATCTTTAACAGTAACTCTTAGGAATGAAATTTTGAAACTACATCCCAGAAATGCCAATACTATATATCATCAAGTCATTGTTCCAATGGCATGGAAAATAAATCCCCATTGTCGCAAATCTTTTAATTCGAAATCCTGTCAAGACACTGTTAATGACTTGATGATGAGAGCAGCTGAGATTTGGTATAATATAGATCATAGAGGAGGGAGTAATGAGCATTAGACTTAACATGTGGAAGAAGTTTAGTGACAAGGTTAGTGATCATATTGAAAACTATACAGTTAAGCAATATGGTGACTATCCTGATCAATTAGCCAAGTACTCTATTGAAGATATCTTGCTACAGATAAATAGATATCTTAACAGAGTCACTACTAATTCTAGAGGAGAGAAGGAATCAATTAGAGACTGTTACAAGATGGCTCATTATGTTAGTGAGCTTTGGTATAGGCTAGTTGAAAAGAATAAGGATAAGACAACTAAACCTAAATCTATAATATGTCCTAAATGTGGACATATTATAGAAGTGGAGGATAATAATGGCAAATGAAATAGTAGATACCTTTCCAGCTAAATCTCTCACAAGGCAGTTTTATTTCCTTAATTGTGATAGGAACATAGGATGGATATTATATTCAAAGATGAAAGCTGGTAGTGTACAATATATTGATTCTAAACAACAAATCATAACTAGCTCTTCTACTCATAGCTTAATAGTAGCTACTGATAGGGTAGAGGGACTAAGAGGTTATGAACAATTAATCTTAGGTCCAGGCGAAACTGCATTAAATCTTTACCAATGGGATTTGCAACTTCAAAATGTACCAGCTGGCTTCCTCTTAAGAGGCGGAACTGAAATTGAACTAAAGACTTATATAACTCTAACAATTCATGAATCAGTAAATGGTATAGTTAGAATGGGACATTTGAATGGAACGGGGGTATGCTCATTCCAAACTGACTATGCAGTTGTAAATATACCAATGGCAAGTACATTTGGCTTATGTATAGCAAGTAATGCATCAAATACAATGCCAAAGGATAGCATACCTATAAAGGGGCATGCAAATATAGATCTAAAGCTAAGTGTACCTTTATCAATCTTATTATGTAGCGTTACTGTAAGAAAGGAGGCATAATGCTTGCGTTCAGAAAGATTGCGTATGAGGCGTTTAGGAATACGCCCTACTTTGAGTTCGAGTTAGGAGATAATGGTCTAGTAGTTATTACTGGACAAAATGGATGTGGTAAAACTACTTTTATCCATGCCTTTAAAGATGCTCTATTCGGACTAGAACATTCTCATTGTATGTTTGGCAATGAGAAACAAACTAGGATTGAGCTTGACTTTGTACATAATGATGTTGAGTATAAAGTTATTAGACAAAAGGGAAAGGGTCAGTTATATAGAGATGGTGAATTATATCTAACATCAGTTAGAGACATCAACAGCTATATAAAGGGCCTTATTGATCCATTAATTGCAGAAGCAACTATCTTCCTCAATACTAAGTTCATTGACATGAGCGATGCTGAGAGAAAGAGGATTATAGATAATCTCATCACAATTGACTTTGATCCTTATAAGAAGAAAGCTGATCTCTATTACAGACATGTAAATAGTACATTGTCCAGTCTAGAGGAGCAGCAAAACATACTAAATCATCAATTACAAGAACATAAGCAAACCCTTAAGAATGAGATGCTATCATATTATGAAAGGATCAAACAAAGACAAGAACAGATTGCTAATGCAGAGCAAAAGATAGCATCACTAGTAAATTCTATTAATAAAGTCAGTAGCGAAATTGAGGAAATCAATCTATCAGATATTGAAAAGGAATTGGACCATAAGAGACAAGCTCTTGATGCTGATCAAAGCCAATTAATGGATCTAGCTAAGCAACAACAGAACCTTCAACTTCAGTGCACTGAACTAAAGAACAGACTTGATAAGGTTAAAACGGATATTAAGAATAGATTTACTACCCAACTACAACAAGAAATTGCTAGAGCGGATCAGGCTATTCTTATATTAAAGAACAAATTGGATAATGTTACTCAAGAGGGAACTAGTCTTAAGAACAGGAAAGAGTTAGAGCTTACTAAACTTGAACAGGAAAGAAACAATAAACTTAGCGAACTCAATAATGAGAGAACTCGAATAAAAGTTACATTAGATCAATTAACAGGAACATGTCCACTATGTAAGAGTAAGGGTACTAACGTAGACCTAACTAAGCCAATTAGCACTAATTGTCCAATCTGTGGTAGTAAGATATCTAGTAATCAAATAGCTCAACAAAGTCATGAATATAAGCATAGACTGGAACAGATAGATGATGAAATTGCTCAGATCCAACAGCGGTATCAAAAGGACAAATCAGAAACAGAAAATAAGTTCAATTCTGAACTAGTTAAGCTGAGAGATACTTATTATGAACTCAAAAAAGAGCTAGAGCATCATAACAAAGTCAAAGAGGAAATGCAAGCAAGACTTGATCAATTAGAGACAGAAATAAAGGATGCATATCAAAAGGAAGCAGAGTCTATTATTCAGATGTTTCAACAGAAGCATAAACAGCTTCATGATCATAATAATGTTATGTCAAGAGTATCATTAAGAGTACAGAAGCTAAAGTTCGAGATACAGAAACTAGAACAGAATTATAAATCAAAGAAACTAGAACATGAACAGAAACAACAATATCTAAACCAACTACAACAACAACTAGCTAGTATTCAAGCACATATACAAGAAATAAAGAAACAAGAAGTAAGCAAAGACACAGTCAAATATGTAAAGAAGGATCTAATCAATACAGTCAAACAACTAAGAGAAATGAAGAGCAAAGCCAAAGATCTTGAATCTGAAATCGAATATGTAAAGATATGGCGAAAGGCATTTAGCAACAAAGGAATTAGAGCTCTCATTATGAGCGAGATTGTTCCTACTATAAATAATACATTAACAAAATATGGCATGGAAATTGATCTCATTCCAAGACTAGTAGTAGACGATAAGGGTAGATTTCAGATAGCAATATCATCAGGCAAAACTCAAGCTACTAATGCAGAAGATCTATCAACTGGAGAAAGGCAAATAGTAAACGTTCTCTTCAATATAGCCCTTAGTAATATATTCCCATGTAATGCTGTGTTCTTTGATGAAGCATTCGATGGACTCGATAGTAACAATGCAGGTTGGATAATGGCTATCTTATCCAGCTATGCTAAGAATAAAGAAACATTCGTCATTACACACTCACCAATATGGAAAGCATTTGAGTGTGATCTAGTATTAACACCAGGAATATGTAAGGAGGATGAATAGATCTATGAAAAGATTGATGTATGCATTTGTCTTATGGCTTATTGCAATGTCAGTTGTATCTTATTGTTCAGTTGCTAGAGGTCAAGATTTCTTACCAGCAGTTGATTTTGGAACATCGTTAAGAGTTATAGATGGCGACACGTTAATGGTATCATTACATTATAGGGGTGATATTGTAGTTAGATTTGCTGTTATAGATGCTTTTGAAACTTACAAGAATAGACATATTAAGATTCAAGAAGAAGTTACAGGACTAAATGCTACAGCAATTGTCAAGAGAGGATTAGAGGCAAAACATATAGTCCAATCTCTACTACCACCAAATACACCAATAGTCGTAGTATTAGGCGATCATAGATATGGCTACTATGGAAGATTAATAGCAACAGTCTATATCTTCAGAAACAATAAATGGATAAATCTGAACGAATATTTATTAACAAAATATCCAAACCTGTTCTTAGAAACAGATATTGAGAGGAGGCAAGTAAAATGAGATTATTAGTAACTGCTGATTGGCACCTATCATCATTCAAGAATACTTATATGAACATGAAGGAGCAATTAGCTGAAGGCCTTAGAGTATTAAGATCGATTATAAAGGATCAAGAGCCTGATGCTATAATAGTTGCTGGTGATATATTTCATGATAAAGTACTATTATACAAAACAGCACTAGATCTATTTGTAGATGAATTTCTAGATCCATTAACTAGTTCTGGATATAAGCAACCTGTTATATTAATAGCAGGCAATCATGATATGGGCAGAAGTGGATGTTTGCTTAATGACCATATCATAAGAGGCTTTAACAATGTATTCGTAATTGCTGATCATATAGGTAACTATGAAAATGGTAGAGGCGTATTAGTACCATTTCCATTAGCCAATCTAGAGGATATGGCTGAAGCAGGATCTGAAGAAGATGCATTATATCTTATATCTCATTTCGGATTAAATGAAGCTAGACTTAATAATGGCCTCTCAAGACTTAGTCCAATTAGACTTCATCAACTAAGTATGTATAGGATGATATTACTAGGTCACTACCACACTCCACAATCCTTAACAATAACAAGACAAGGACAAAAGACAACTGCTATATATACTGGTAGCTTAGTTCCTTTGTCTTGGAACGATAAGAATGAGAAGAAACGAGTTCTTATCGTTGACACTGATAAGATTGCAGCTGATCCTGAACTAGCATATGAATCAATTCCTATCCAATCTCCTTATATAAAGGAGTTTAAGGAATATATTATCGACAATACCTTGTCCGAAGACAAGGTTTATGATATATTAGAAAGAGCATTAAAGAATGCTAAGCAACATATAGTAAGGGTAGTTGTTCCAAGCTTGCCTAAATGTGATATTAGCAAGCAATTGGATCAATTAAGATCAAACAATGTTGGCGTCTTAACATTAACTCAAGACGGATTATTTGAATCCGATAATGAAGGAGGTGGTGATGAAATCGAAAACAAATGGTTAGGTAAGAACTTTAATGAATTATGTGAACAGTATATGTCTCTATATCCTGACCAGGATAAATTAGCAGAGACATTAGAAGCAATCTTATCATTTGAAGATGAATAGGGAGGAGTATTATGGTCTGGATGGAGTGTTTCGTAGACCAAGCTGATCCACATATCATCTATACGACATGTCCTTATTGTGACAATACTATAAAGCTTCTTAGAAAGGATGATGGAGTCGTATTGGTATTGGATAGTATAGCATGTAGCCATTTCGTCAGATATGATCCACTTAAGAACGTAGCATTGTTTGAACAGGAGGACGCACAAGACCTAGCTCACGACATAGCAAAGAATATAAAACAGCTAGGTGAGAATCTTATTAAGCTTGGTGATATTTATGAACAAGGCAATGATGTTGTTAAGAACATTAGTAAGAATATTGCCAAGGTCATAGAAGTTGCATTAGACAATGTAAAGGCAATTCAATGGAGGTGCACTAATGACAAAAACAAAGATTGTGACAAGTCTCCTAAATAACTTCATGTTCGAAGTTACAAAGGAGATAAATGTTGAGTATGCTCATAGACTATTGAACTATGAGGATCCATTCACAGGCGAGCCTGGACCATGTGCTAATCTACATGGACATTCCGGGATTGTTAGATGTACTATATCCGGCAATCTTCTAGAGCCAAATTGTATGGTTCTAGATTTCAAAATCATTAAACACATCCTTAAGGAAGCAGTAGGTACCTTTGACCATGCATTAGTCTTAGAGGAGAAAGATCCTCTAGTAGATGTCCTTAAGGATCAAGGCATTAGATTGGTACTAGTTGATAATGCACCTACAGCAGAATACCTTAGTGTATTAGCAATAGTTAGTATCAACTCAATGATCATATCCCTCCATGTAAAGAATGGATTGGATATTGATCAAGATGATGGCGCAATAATACAAAGACTCTGTGAAGAGAAATTATGTACAAAGATAGAATGGTTTGAAACAGCAAAAGCAAAAGCAACTGTTAACTTAACACCAGATCTACTCATCAGCTCAATCATGTCTGTAAGGCATAAAACTAAACAAGATCAAAATATGAACTAGGGAGAATGCAATATGAGTGCCACTATAAAATGGTATAATCTAAAGCAAGCCTCCCTCCAGTTAGATACTGGGTGGAGAAAGCCTAAGGGTCAGATCATATTAGCAAAATCATTGGCTAAAAGCTCCTTTAAGCCTAAGGCTGGTGATAAGATATATGACTGGAACAATAAACTAGTCTTTTCTATATCACCAGAAGAAGCATGCCTTATTCTTAGATGGTTCAATGCGCTTAAGACAAAAGATCCTACTAAGGACAAGGTTGATGCATTAGCATTATCTCATTCTCCCTCTGGTAATATGAAGCAGGACTATAAGAATCTTACCTTCAATCCAGGAAATGATGGTTCAGGTAAATGGCTAATTAATGTTACCATAAGTGATAATACTGGTAACAAAATTACCTTTACCTTATCTAAAGATAGAATCATCATGTTCATGGACTGGCTTGACTTTGTCAAGAGATTATATATAGTTCACCAAATAGCAGAAATATTTGCTGCTACTGTATATGATAGGAGGGAGACTCATGTCAACCGACAGACTCAAAATCCCACACGATCGTAGGAATTATCTACTTCATCAATATAGACGAAAGAGAAAACGTCTATTTGATAGGGTAGGTCATACATGTGTATTATGTGGTGGTGAAGCAAACTCATTACATCACATATTACCAGTTGCATATGCTGATGAGAGGTTTAATGATGTCGTAAATAGTGCTATCAATATGATGCCGTGTTGTCATAATTACCATGCTGGTAAAAATTGTCACTTCAGATTAAATGGAGCCAGCTGGGTTGTATTGAAAATGTACAGAGAGTATTGGAATATATGGTCACCTCTAAGATGGATAATGACAATTAAGAATTGGATATTTGATCATATAGACCAATTAAGAGACATGAGAGCGGCAGAAATAGTTAGAAATGATAGCCTACATATACGATATAAGACAATGCGCTATACAGGCAATCCAGTATCTAGGTATTCAAATACCTGGATGGGATAATATATTACAACTGCCTAAATTAGCAAGGAACATAGCAATTGGTAAGTTCTGGAGAAAGAATCCAGAGCTCCATAAGATCTTTAGGCAGTTTGTAACCGACGTTGTTGATGAGTATATAGAACAAATAGGAAGTCATCGGATAATAATGCGCCAATTCGATGGCTTCCTTAGCCTTGATCCTATTAAGGATTGTAAATGCTCAGCCATTCCAATCGAACTAAGGCATCTACTAGATCCAATCCTCGTGATTGGAAATAACCAATATGCAGGGATCGATAAACTAACCACCACGGTCATAAAGAAGGGCCTAGGAAATATACCAGACCAACTAGTCAAGGCTATAGTAGAAGCTCCTAATCTACATAGCCTAAAAGTAATAGAATGCCAGCTACTAACAGGGAGTAGACTAGATTGGTGCTGCATAGAGTACGGCCAAAGATATGTAATAAGGACACGATTAGGTGAGTTAGTAATATCTGATCTCGACAAATTGAAGATGCTAACTAATGTTGAAATCGATAGAAAGTTCTATCGAAGCATGGTCAAGGATCTACTGCGCTCTAAGATAGTAGAACTAACGGAGAGGAGGAAAGGGAGCGGCCACTAACCCCTCCACTAACCTCCTCAAAAGAAAAACAAATAGGAGGTATCAAAATGGGATTCTTTAGATCCTTTGCAAGAAAAGTAGTTAATGGTGTCAAGAAAGCATACAATGCAACCAAAACATACATCAATTCCGTCAGGCAAAATCCTGAACGAATCAGACAGGACCTTATATGGGTACTAGAGAAAGCTGGCCAAATTGTTGATAAGGCAATTTCACTAGCTAACTTAATTGTATATATACTACGAATGTGTAGTGAAGTAATTGCCGCTGCACTTAAGAAACTTAAATATTCTAATGTTGACCAGCTCAAAGCTCTCATGTAACTGATACCCCCTACCTGTTGCCTCCTATAATAATACAGGATCCTGTATATGTCAAGCGGTAGTACCCTCCTATAGTAACTTTTTCATGACCGGGGCTATGGGGCTCCGGCCCCATAG
>JAADCU010000066.1 GCA_013154355.1 Thermoproteota archaeon
GAGGCAGAGGTGGTCATTATACGAGCAAGATATCTAGAGTAGTACTCGCATACTCAGGTGGTCTCGATACATCAGTCTGTATAAGATGGCTTATAGAGAAGTATAATTGTGAGGTCATTACCGTAACTGTCGATGTAGGTCAGGAAGATGATTTTAGAGAGATTGAGGAACGTGCCTACAGGATAGGTGCCGTGAAGCACTATACTGTAGATGCTAAGGAGGAGTTTGCTAACAAGTACATAGCTCAGGCAATAAAGGCGAACGCATTTTACGAAGGTAAGTATCCTCTAGGTACAGCTCTAGCAAGACCTCTCATAGCTGAGAAGGTTGTAGAGATTGCTAGAAAGGAGGGAGCAGACGCTATTGCTCATGGATGTACATCAAAGGGTAATGACCAGGTAAGGTTTGAGGCTGTAATAAGAGCTCTAGCTCCTGACGTAAAGATAATAGCTCCTGTGAGATCTTGGGGAATGACTAGAGCAGAAGAGATAGAGTATGCTAAGAGCAGAGGTATACCAGTACCTGAGAAGCATAAGAGGTTCAGCATAGATTCAAACCTCTGGTCGAGAAGCATTGAAGGTCCCGAACTTGACGATCCAATGAATCCCGTTCCTGATGATGCTCTAGAGTGGGTTACTCCTCCTGAGAAGGCTCCTGATAAGCCTACGATAGTAGAGATAGAGTTCAGCAATGGTCTACCAGTAGCTATAAACGGAGAAAAAATGCCGTTGATCAATATTGTCAGAGCATTAAACAGGATAGCAGGAGAAAGTGGTGTAGGACTGATAGATCATATAGAGAACAGGACGGTAGGATTCAAGAGCAGAGAAGTTTACGAAGCTCCAGCTGCTGTAACAATACTTGAAGCTCATAGAGAGCTAGAGAAGATCGTGTACACACCACATGAGTGGCGTTTTAAGAACATGGTAGATCAGACCTGGAGCGACCTAGTATATTCTGGACTCTGGCTAGAACCACTACGTATAGAGCTAACAGAGCTTGTGGACTCCATGAACAGGTGGATCAGTGGAATAGTAAGACTGAAATTATACAAAGGAAACATAATTGTACTAGGAAGATGGAGTGAGTATGCAAGCTACGATAAGGAGCTAGCAGACTACTTGAAGGGATGGTACCCGAGTGATGAAGAGGCTAGAGGATTCATAATGATGCATACCCAGCATTCGACGACAGCGTACTTAAAGAGATATTTAAGAAGATGATGAGCAACGGCCGTCCAGATCGGTGAAGAAGCTTGCTACTAGCTGAGAAGGACCTTAAAGAAGAATTGAAAAAGATGATCTACAGAGCTCAGACAGAGCTTCCTGAAGACGTGTATAGGGCACTAATAGAGATAAGAAGCAACTATAAGCTTACCACCATAGGTGAGAAAGTTCTAGAATGCATGATAGAGAATGTTGAGCTAGCTAAAAAACTAGGAAGACCTATCTGTCAAGATACTGGAACTCACATATTCATAATTAGAGGAACAGAAGTTAAGATTAGCAAAGAGATTTTAAACATATTTAGAGAAGCTGTAAAAGAAGCAACTTTTGAAATACCTTTAAGACCTAATGCTGTAGATCCTGTAACTAACAAGAACACAGGTACAGGAGTAGGAAGAGGAGTACCAGACATCGATGTAGAGATAGTAGAGGAGGATAAGAACATGTTAGAGATATATTACATACCTAAAGGAGGAGGATGCGAACTCCCATGTAGAGCTTTCACAGTTCCTCCAAGCATAGGATTCGAATCTCTAAAGAAAGCTGTAATCGGGATCGTAAGCTCCTTAGGTAGATACTCATGCCCACCATTAATCGTTGGTGTAGGCATTGGCGCAACAATACATGCAGCTACTAGGAACGCTATGAAAGCTCTCTATCTTAGAAAAATCGGAGAAAGATCAGACCACGAAAAGATAGCTAACATTGAGGAAGAACTCGTAGAGAGCTGTAATAAGCTTAACGTAGGCATACAGGGAATCGGTGAAGGACCTACGGTACTAGATGTACATATAGAATATACCTGTAGACATCCTGCAACATTCTCTATAGCCATAATAACATCTTGCTGGGTTCTCAGAAGAAGTGTTCTTAGATTAAGCTAGGTTTGTATAAGAGGTAAAGATTACACACTTTCTACTCCTATTAACATGATCAACAGTACTTAACTACATGAAGATAGAAGTTAAAGATCAAATACTAAAACACTTAGAGAACAATCATATAAAAAATGATTTCGAGAAATGGTATAGAAAGTATAGACTAGTTATAACAGACCTAGTACTAGTACGTAGACTCTCAACATATATTAGAGAAGAGATAGAAGAACTGAAAAGAAGAGGAGTAGAAATAAACGATTCGACGAAGAAAATTATTGCGGACACATGGATAAGAGCATTAGAAAAATTAGAGATAGATCGTTATAGTATCATAAGAGGAGAATTAAATGGTCTAAATAAAGATGTTCTAGATATATTACTGATACTATTTCCAAATGTTAGACACTACTCTAGAAAACCTTTTACAACAGTAGTAGAACACGGTCATAAAAGAAGATGTAGCTTGAAAAGAGTAGGAAAGATCTTCAGAATAATTAAGGAAAATATTACGCCAAGCTCAGTATTTTTATGTATTCTCTTCATAATAACATTGACAGGTCTCATATTATTGACATTAAAGAATATCAATATTAGAAAAAATATGAGTAATATCAGTAATCTACATAATGTTACAAAGATTGTTAAGATAAATTCTACAAAAAGTAGAACAGCTATGCATGCTAGTTCTACTACGACATTATTATGTGAGCTATGTCACTTACACTCTATTTTAATGTTTCTACAAATTCTCTAAACTTTGTACATAATTCAAGCGGTATCTGACCTGGTGCTGTACCTTCATCTAGTGAGCAGAATACGAGTTTTGAGCCTAGGAGTGGTGGTATAAGTCTGAATATCCTATTGTTACTCATAGGAAACACTGCCACATATGGTCTCTCTCTACGAGGTACGATCTTGAGCAGGTCTAGTAGGTCTCTTTCTGATGTTACTATTGATGCAATCTTTATTAGATCTACGCCAGGTACTCTTAATGCTTCATTAAAAGTTATTGTAAGTTCTCTCTCTGTAGGTCTCTCATAGAAGTAGTGTTTTGATATTATTAGTCCAGCAAATGATAGAGATTTTAGAGAGCTCATATACTTCTTGTAAAATTCTAGTTCTATATCTACGTATGTGTTATCTATGTTCTGTAACATGTTTAATGTCTCTATTTTTAATAAAGGTGGTATCTCTCTAAAACCCCCTTCAGATTTTTCACGTATTGTTATTATTTTTGGATTATTAAACTCACTTACTATCTTTTTAACGATCTCCATGTACTCAGATCCTTCAATTACTGATAAGTAGTCTAGTCTGAACTCTACTACGTCTGCTCCCTCTCCTATAGCTTTTTCAGCCTTGTTTAATGCTATATCGACATTTCTTACAGGTATTGGACATGCTATTACGAAATCTCTCGAAGATAATAGCTCTACAAGTCTCATAGTATAGTACTATCTTTATGACCTTTTTCAAAATGTTTAAGATGTACCTGTTGCAGTATCAATGAAAAATTAAGATATTACTTCGATCTTCGCACCTAGCTTCTTAAGTACATTCCAGTACTCTGGCCACGATTTCTTAACACATTCAGCATTTTTTAAGACAGTTCTACCATCTGTTGCGAGACCTATGACGCTACACATCATAGCTATTCTATGGTCATCTGGTAACTCTATTATGGCTGGGTTATATTTTCCTCGACCAATTATCTCTATAGTACCTTTATCTTCATCTACGTTAACTTTAACACCGAAGCTAGATAGAGATCTATATATTTCTCTTAGTCTATTGCTCTCCTTATATGCTAGATGTCTCACATTATATATCACTGATCTGCCTTCTGCAAATGCCATGAGTGCTGCAATAGGCATTACGAGGTCTGGAGCATCTTTTAGATCAACCTCGTATGGCTCTATTGAATCAGTGTATGATACATAGACTAGATCTCCAAGTTTTCTAACTTTTACATTCATATTTCTTAGATGATTAATAATTTCAGAATCTACCTTGTTCAGAGAGTCGTTAAATCCTCTTATGATTACCTCTTCTCCACATACTGCGGCTATGGCCATTAGGAACGCGCTAAGAGCATAATCTCCAGGAACATCTATGTTGAATCTGTGGAGTTCAGATGGATACGAGTATATTATCAGCTCCTCGTTCTCTTCAAGCTCAACATCTCCACCTAGGCTTCTTACTACGTTTACTGTCAGATCCACATATGGTCTTGATACGACTGGAGGGCTCACATGTATTTCTATTCCATCTCTGCTTCTGAGCCCAGCATATATGAGAGAGCTTATGTACTGACTGCTCACGTCTCCCCTAATCATGATCTTTCCTCCTTTTACTGGACCTCTAACTCGTACAGGTGGGTAACCATCGACCTCGATATATTGGATCTCTGCTCCAAGTCTTCTCAACGCTTCTGCTAGATCTCTTATAGGTCTCTTTCTCATAGTTCTTCCACATTCTAGCACGATATCTCTGTTGAATGTTGACGCTATTCCCATAGCTATACGATATGTTGTACCACTATCACCTAAGTTTACCTGTCTCTCTCTTATCTCTACTTCTTCTGGAACGTCTGCTATTAGAGAGTCATCTGACCTATCTATGCTTACTCCTAGAGCACGTATGAATCTTATGCTTGCTTCAACGTCTTCACATGATGGTAATCTACTAATTGTGCTTTTTCCCGGACTTGTTAATGATAGTGCAAGTATGAGCCTCTGAGCTACGCTTTTTGATGGTGGTGCATATGTTGATCCTCTGATTGTTGACTTCTCGAGAGCTATCTCCATCTCTTATGCTTACATTATCTTAGGTATCTTATATTTGATATGTATCGTTAGACACATAAGACAATGTTTATAGGTTAGACATTGAGGTAATACCTGTATGACAGCAGAGGAACGTAAAATAATAACCATAAGAGGAATAAGCATGCCAGTATATGAGAGAGCTCTACGCCTCGCGAGAGAGCTTGGAATAACTATTGGAGAGCTCGTTAATGAGGCTCTCAAGAGATATATCACTACTCTCGAAGCAATTCATAGAGCAATAGAGTCACATCTAGAGAACCTAGCAAAGACAGGAGATGTCGTAATAGTAAGCAATATTGATTATCTCAAAGTGAGGCGGAAAGATCTTGAAGCAGTACCTAGAAAGATAGTGTTCAAGGATATTAGAGAGCTCGAGTTTGATGAAGATGTGACAGAGGACTTGTTTAATGAGAAGGTTTATGAGATAGTTAGAGTTGATAAGGTAATAGTTCCTAAGACGCTTTCAACCCTACTAGTAGCATCTAAGTGTAAGCTAGTACATAAGATAACTCATAAAGAGTAGGACCGTACTCATCGATATCAATGTATAGGAAGCCTATACATATAAAGGCTGAGCCAGGTAAAGTAGCTAGAAAAGTAGTCACTGTAGGCGATCCTGATAGGACGAGATTCATAGCGTCATTTCTTAAAAATGTTGAAGAAGTTAACACGCATAGAGGCTTTCTAGTATATACGGGAGAGTTCAATGGTGAAAAGATATCTGTCGCATGTCATGGGGTTGGTGCTCCATCAGCAGCTATAGTCTTCGAGGAGCTCATAATGCTTGGAGCGGGAATCATCATTAGAATGGGAACAACAGGAGCATTGATACCTGATCTTCATAGAGGAGACATAGTGGTACCATGTGGAGCAGCATACCTGCCTACTAGTCCTGTATTACAGTTAACAGAGAACATCATACTTCCCGCAGTACCAGACATAGAGTTAACATATGAGCTCTATAGACATGTTAAGGATCGTGTGAAGAGAAGAATCGTTCTAGGAACTATAATAAGTAACGACATGTTCTACATGGAGAGTCCAGATCTAGCGAGAAAGCTTTCAAGGCTAGGAATAGTTAGCATAGAGATGGAATGTGCTACACTGTTCACGATATCAAGAATCAGAGGTATAAGATCAGGAGCAGTACTGTTAGTATCGAATAGTCTAGTGAACCCAGATGAGGCAGAGATTCCTCATTCATCAATAATAAATGAGTACTACTCGGAGATAGTTCCCATAGTTCTAGACTTTCTATCACGCATCAACTTTTAGTGCTCTCCTCCTTTCTCCTTAGGTACTCTATTCCTATCCTTATAACCTTGTATACTACATCGATGGGATCTTTACCGAACACTCTTATCTGTGGCTCCTTTCCCCATGCACCTTTATCATATACTATGTCTGGAGGCTCCTTAACGTTCTTGAGAGCACGTTCTATTCCCCATGGTATGGATAGTCCTTCAATCCTTTTAACATCTTCAGGTTCTTCTGAACGATCAAACGATACTATCCTGAATCCTAGGTCTTTAGCTATCTCAAGTATGTCCTCGCTATATCTTATGTTCATACACGCTCTATAGTTTGGAAAATGTTTCATAAATGCTAGGACAGCTCTTCCAACATGCCATGATGCACCAAACTTAGGTTCGGAGAAACATGTTATCTTGCCATCTACTACCGTTATTCTGCCAGGTATGCCAGCGACATCTTGAATGCCTCTAACGTATTCTGCAGGTAATGCATATGCTATGTTTGAACGTACTTCAGGTATGAGATCGACCACGTATTCACTGCTCTGTCTTAACAGCTCTATAGCCTGTTTCAACTTCTCTATAACGTTATATCTCTCTAACTGAAGCTCAACGATAGCATAGACGTTTGCTAGATTCCTCTTATAGTCAAGATCTATGCTGAACTCCATTGCTAGCTCAACTATCTTCTTAGCCTCTTTCACAGCAGATGGAACATCGAGACCTTGAGCTAGGTATGCTGCTATTGCTGAGGAGAGTATACATCCTGTACCATGAACATCCTTTACCTTCAATCTTCTGACAGTTATAGTCATGAACGAGCCTTTATCATAGAGCACATCTGTAACATTCTCAGACTCTCTCATTAGATGACCACCCTTCACAAGAACATGCTCAATACCGTATTTTCTAGCTATCATCTCTGCAGCAGTCTTCATATCATCTATGCTTCTTATCTCCATTCCTGCAAGTATCTCAGCCTCATGAACGTTAGGAGTCACTATCGTTGCTCTAGGTATTATCTTATCTTCTATAACTCTTAACGTCTCTGGATCTGTGAGAAGAGTACCATCACCAGCCCTGATCACGGGATCCACAACTATTGGACAATCCAGGACAGATATCCTATCAGCAACTATGTTAGCTATCTCTGCATCTCCTAAAACGCCTATCTTCACAACATCGATATTGAAACATGATAAAATGTTATCTATGAGAGTCTTAACATAGTCACTACCGATCTTCTCCACGGCAACGACCTTATCTGGAGTTTGAACTGTTAAAACCGTGATCACGGTGAGAGGATATACTTCAAGTATCCTAAATGTGAATGAATCTAAGATTATGCCAGCACTTCCAGTAGGATCATAACCTGCTATTACTAGTCCGAACTTCATGATAGGTAGTATAATCTTGAAAAGGATATGTTAAGTATTTCTGAATGTAGATTCACCTTCCTCATTAATGAATTCAACACGTATAATATTGTCGGCGACCGTCTCAAATGCATCTACGTGGCTCGTTATTATGATCATTCCTACCTCACTACTAACGTTTTTCAACCATTGTGCTATTCTCCTCCTATGTTCATCATCTAGGTGCTCTGTTGGTTCGTCAAGTATTAGAAATGGTACATTTCCGAGAACAACCTTCGCGAGAGCATACCTGAATAGTAACGCTATGAGATTTCTCTCACCTATAGATAAAGCATCTACACTAAGCTCAACACCGTCTCTTCTCTTGACATATATCTCATAGTTCTCTGTTACTCTAATACTTACAAAAGCAGTTTTATGACAGACTTCTACAAACATCGAGTTCAATTCATTATTTAACAATTCTAGGAATATCTTACGAATAACTGGCTTAACTTTATCAACAACATCCATGACCTTACTTATGAACTTATGAGCCTCATAATACTTAGAATACTCTTCTCTCAACTTTTCTCGCATAGTCTTCTTTTCTTGAAGCTCTTTCTCCATTCTCTCTATTTGTTCTCTTAATGTGGTTAATCTTCCTCTTACTTCACTAACTCTATCTGTAATAGTCTTAAGTTCTTCAGCAATGCTCTCATGCTCTCTTACAAGGTTCTCAAATCTCTCTTTAAGATTTGATAGAAATGAGAGCTCCTTTTTCATTTTCTCGATCTCTAGTCTAATATCTTCTATGTTCTTCTCAATATTAGTAAGCTCTTTTAAAGACTGCTCACATGCAGAGAGTCTTCGAATAACTTCATCTCTCTCCTTTACTTTTGACTCAATGTTTGAAAGCTTCTTCTCTACCTCGTTTATTTCTTTCAAAATTTTCTCAAGCCTTTTCTCTATGATCTCTTTATTGTTTGAGGATTCTCTCATATTTGATATCTCCTCCTCCAAACTTTCAATTTCTTTTCTCAAGCTCTCAATCTTTCTAGAAAGATCATCTTTTCTCGACACTATCTCATGAAGCCTATAGTACCTTTCCTTCAATTCCTCTTCTCTGCTCACATATCTCTCATACTTTCTCACCTTTGACTCTATAAGAGAGATCTTCTCCGCAAGTCTCTCAACTTCTTCTCTCTTCTCCTCTATCAGCCTGATCTTATCATCTTCAGAGAGCTCTCTACCACATAATGGACATATACCTTTACTCTCTTTCAGAAGCTTTATCTCATCCTCAATCTTGCTCTTTAACGTCTGAAGACTTGTAAGCTCTTCTCTGAACTTATCGAGAAGTTTCTTAGCCTTCTCAATCTTCTTAAGCTTCTCTTCAAGCTGAGCAAGCTCGCTCTCTAACTGTCTAATGTTCTCAAGCTCATTCTCTATCTTCTCAAGCTCTTGTCTTCTTCTCTCAACAATTGAACGTAATCTCTCACACGTTTTCTCCCTGTTCTCTATCTCTCTAAGCTCTACCTCAAGACGAGTCTTCAACTCTTTCAACCTCTCCAACCTGCTCCTCAACTTCGACTCTTCTTCTACAAAAGAATCAAGCTCCTCTAATCTCCTTCTAAGAACGTTAATTTCCTCTCTATACTTCTCTAACTCAGCTCTTCTTTTCTCAAGCTTCTCTAGCTCCCTCTCCTTCTCTGATAAGAGGATCTCTAGTTCTCGAATTCTCTCAACATCATGCTCGACTTTTTCTAACTCCTTCTCTATTTCTATTCTCTTCTCTTCAAGTTCGGTCTTTCTTCTCTCTAGATCTTCTATCAATTTCTCAAGTTTCTTAATTTCCTCTCTATATTGTTGAATATTCTTGCTTAGTTTTGAAATCTCTTCATCTATTATAGATATCTTACCTTCAATACGTCTTAAATGTAGTTCGGCAAGTTTCCTAACTTCTCTAAGGTAATCGCTTCTAAGTTTTTCAAGAGACTCTATTTTAAGAACTTTATCAAGCTTAGTCTCTGTTCGCTTACCACTATCTAGTATAGATCTAAGCTCTCCCTGTCTAACATAGAGAAGTTCTGAGAACACACTAACAGAGACGTTAAGTATTCTTTCTACAAAGCTAGTGACTTCTCTATCTCTTGAGGCAACTCGCCTACCATTCTCATCAAGGACATACGTGTTAGCTTCTACAGTCTTCTCAGGAGTAAATACTCTTTGAATAGTATATACCTTCCCGTCTATGCCTCTTATCTTGACACGAATAACCGAGGTACGAGATCTCACTCTAACAAGGTCTGCTAATCTGAGCCTAGATCTTCTCAACCATTCAGACCCATATAAAACATATGCGAGAGCATCAAGAATTGAGGATTTTCCAGCACCATTAGGACCATATATGAAGTTTATACCTTCTGTAAACTTTGCTTTACCATGTACTATAGATTTAAAATTCTCTATACTTAACTCACATATGGACATATTTCATCAGAATAATAGAGACCTTATGTCACTATCCTGCCTCAGTTGTACTCCAAGAACTCTCTCAAATATCTTAACAACATTAGCCTTCTCGCCTCTCTCAGCAAGATCTAACAACTCTAGAACTATGTTCTCTATCTTTGATACGTCTGGATCATTCTTAAGCACCTCTCTAACTGCTCTCTTAATGATGATATCTATACCATAGTATTCTCCTGATAAACTTTTATGACAAGTCTTCACACTACTTGAAGATGGACGCTCTATATCGATCCTGAAATCTACTCTTAAGACGTTTCTAAACATTCTTCGAAACTGTGAACACTGTAGATCTCTCACAGAGTAGCCTCTAGCGAGTCTACCCTTTATCTCAATCTGAAGATATGCGTCTGGAACATCGAACCTCTCTATTAAGTAAACAATATCTCTACGAAGCTTAGCTGGGTCAAGTTCATCATATTTGAGAACTATCTTCGTCATCTTTCGCGAAGGCTCTATCCTATATGGTATTACTCTATATTTTCCACTTGACTCAGATATATCGAAAAGTAGAAAGCCCTTGCTAGCCATGTCTCTAGTCTTCACTATCTTCTCGTTCTCCATTACATAGGTCTCGAACTCTCTAGAATCCCATATCTCTAGGCTTCCTGGATAAAATACTGGTAACGTAGGATGCCTTAGATCGAAGTCGTGAATATGGCCACATAGGAAGAGTACATCTCTACCATCCATTGCTGACTCAACTATCTTCGAACTTATAGCATAATAATCAATATTAGGCATGGGATAGAGGTAGGGTGTCCCCTCAACATATTGATGAATTAAGACAACATTAGGCTTATCCTCTCTTAGAGAGTTCAATATGTATGCGTAGAGCTTGTTCTGATGCTCAGTATATACACATCCATAACAGACGAAGTTTATATCGCCTATCATGTAGCTTTTTCTCTCAAAATATTCTATAAGCCCCATCGATGATAGTACTGATAGAGGATTCTCTGATGGATTAATCACTGATGCTTCATGATTTCCTCTGATAACTACTACTCTAAGTCCAGCTTCTCTAAGTTTTCTTAAACAATCTATCGCATTTATATAAGCTAGAGGTCCAGGTTTCGCACTATCGAACAAGTCTCCACAGATCACGACTAGATCAACATCCTTTTCCTCTTTCAACCTCAGTATTAGGTCTACCGCCTTAGCAAATGCCTTAGCATAGTCTTCAGCACGCTTATCAAGTCCATACTGGCGATGACCTATATGCACATCTGCTAGATGAGCTATTAGCATTATCTCACCCTATATTACCATCACTTAGTCTTAAATTACCGTCTAGAAAAGCCTTAGCTAGCAGCTGCATCACGTGTCTACATGGTGTAAGCATTACACCATTGCACTTAGTACAAGACCAGGATCTCTCGTTAAGTCTCACCTCCACATATGCTCCCTTGACAAAGCCTGATAGTACTCCATCTTCTAGAACGTACCTATCAACCATACATGCAGAGAGAAGAGCTTTCTCAGCCTCTATCTTAGGTACATCAATGTCGAATAGCATGGAGACGACTTTACAGAACTCGTCAAGCTTATTATCAGTAGTCACTACCGATCGACTCCACTCACTTACTATGTCTATATCAGCTCCTCCATAGTCCAGCACGCGATCACGTAGTCTAATTATTATAGGCATGGGGACCACAGGTCCTGTTATTATAGCTTCACCAACATTCAACTGCGGTATCAGTCTAGAGATCTCTGAGTCCACGACCTCACTAGCCTGTACTACAGCGTCTATATCTCTCGGGTTTACTAGTCTAAGTATTATCTGACTATTACACTGACTTAACACGTCAGGATCTATTCTTGATGGTCTCTGAGTTATTATTACTAGATATACTCCGAACTTTCTACCTTCGCAAGCTATCTTAGTTAAAGTCTCGATACTCCACTTCTTCTCTTTACTACGAGGTGGAGCGAACTTATGAGCCTCCTCAACTATCACGACGACAGGATAAGGATATTTAGGTCCTTTCAATCCTCTGACATATCTTATTCTTGCTGCAAGTATCCTAGAGAGAACATGATGAACAACATGATCCTGAACCTCGTCGCTCACGCCCGCAAGATTCAGTATTGTTATATGTCTTGGACGTAGTATCTTGTTAAGTGGTGTTGAGAAGTAAGTATATACTCTGAGTCTTTCAAGCTTCCTAAGCCTTATTATTACCGATGCTGCGACAGCTCTATTCCTCTTATCCTCAGAGAACTCTCTAAGCTCGTTAACTAGAGAATCTATTCTTCTTCTCAGTTTAGGATCTATATTATTAAGAAGCGAGGGATCGAACCTTGGTCTCAATATTGTTGCTAATGAGCTAGTAGACTTTATTCGTCCAGCAGCAATAGCGCGAAGTATTCTTCTTATGTTCCTTAAAGTACAGAATCTTCTATCTCCTGTAGCCTCTCTCAACAGCTTAACTAGGCCATGTGCCAGAGCAAGAACATGCCTCATTTTTGCAGCATTGGACGGTATCCTCATAAGTGATGCTAATGTATCAGAATCCATTGTTGCTACATTAATTCTATACTTTTTCTCTCCAGTCTGATATTTTGCTATCTTGAACACTGATACAGCATCCCTATACTCTGGTCCAAGCCTTTCTATGCTTCTCTTTATAGGAACATACTCTCCATGCGGGTCTACTACCACTATTGTTGCACCTTTTTTGAGAAGCTCCTCTATCAGGAGGACGCTAGTCCAAGTCTTTCCGCTACCAGTAGCAGCTATTATTGCTAGATGTCTACGTAGTCCATTAACATCTAGGAACGCGGGAATCGACGGTCTCGTAACTAGATAACCTACATGTAACCCTCTTCTCTCTGGAACCTCAATAAGTCTTCTAACATCATCATCATCTGCAAGATATACGGGACTACCTACTGGCGGTACAGAGCGAGGTTTGAGAATAACATCACCTTTCCTGAATCCTAGCGTTATAACCTTACCAGACAGAACCTCTATAATGCTCTCGTGAGGTGTTGACTCAATTATGTCTGCTATATATGACTCAGGTGTTAATCTGTATGGTTCCCTTCTGATATCTAATATTTGACCTATGACCTTGATGTTCATTAGTTTACCGTCTATCTTATCGGTGACCTCGTAGTATACGTAATCGTATCTTGATACATTAACTCTCTTGAGGGCTACTGATAGCACTCCCGCTCCTTCTGCGGCTACTACATATCCTACAGGTTCTCTACACGACATATCTATGCACCCATTATCAATGTATGTATTCTACGTCCCTTCACTCCCTCTAGACTCCTTATAGCAACCATCTCGTACTCCCTGAACTCGCTATCGCTGAATGTTACATAGTTATGTGCAAGCCATAGCATTCTATTATAGTGAAATGGGTCCTTATACTCTGAGTACAGCATCTCGAGCGTGTCCCACATGTTGAAGCTGTCATAAAAGATCTTTGGCGGTATGGTATCGTCGAAGAGTCTCCATTTTGGTATAGTGAGCTCTATAAGTATTGGAGAGTCATCTTTCCTAAACTTGACATATGTTAGTAATATTCTTGGAAAGTATTCAAGCTTCTCTTTCACCTTCTTTGCAAATCTTCTATACTCCTCCGCCTCAATATCGTCACACATTCTAAGCATTATGCTGTCCTCAACTCTATCGATTATCATTCTGTAGATTGCGTCTGGAGTCACTAGCTTCTTATCGTTCATGTAAGCATCGACTATTCCTATGAGAAGTTTCCTCGATATAGCGAAGGATATGTTATTTCGAGATGCTATGTACTCTAGAACACATGCGTCAGTTATAGATTGTGATATAACTATTCTTATTCCTTCTCTAATGATCTCTCTGTTAGATCCATCATACTCTTTAGCTAGCTCTACAAGCTTCTTTCTATATCTTCTTAGCCAGACTATGCTATACCATTCTGCTCCTCTCGTAAATATCTCATATATGTCTGACGAGAAGTTGAGCGAGGAGCTACATTTCAATTCTTCCTTAAGCATAGTGAATATGATATGATCCTTCAGCATCTTTAGACTAGAGTTCTTAGACACAAACACTATGTTTATACCATACGTGCCACATAGCTCGAGGAGAGTACATAGCTTGTATAGGTTCTCCATTATCTCAGGAACATAGTACAGGTCTAGGAAACCTCTAGTAAGTATCAGATTATGGACAGCTGCTGTGAATCTAGCATACAGGCTGCCGTCAACTAGGAGATACTTGTCCTTGTTCTCTGGCAGAGAGGCAAGCTGCTCTATTACGGCTCTTATACATGTCTCTAGCTCTGCTATTCCCAGATATGTCCAGTATGCTGCACTACTTGGGACAGGTAGGTACTTTGTCTTAAGTGTGCGGACAGGCTGTGCTCCAAAGTTGTTTACTGCTATCGCTCTAGCTATCACGACCTCTGAGCCGTCTGTGAAGGATATTGTGCGTATTCCTCCATCGACAGCAACAACATAGTAGTCGTTTCTCTTCGAGAGACCTCTCAAACCTCTCCATACTTCGTCGCATCTGACGTTGTCAAGTATCTTCAATAGAGAAGTATGAGCTCTATCCTGTCCGCTTCTCAATCTCTCCTTCACGTCCTTCTCGAACTCTCTTGCATATAGGTCGAAGAACAGATCAGGCATCTCGCAGTATCATACTGTGAGTATGTGATTTATTGGTCTGTTGTGTATTTTCTATAAAGTAGCACATGATAAAACTTTCGGAGAGCTTTGATGAAGATAATCATGTATTAATACCCGAGCAATCAACTATTAACTGATGAAGATTAGAGAGCCAGCAGTAGCAGGAGCATTCTATGAAGGTACTAGAGAAGGACTGATAAGACAGATAGAGTGGTGTATAATGCATCCTCTTGGACCTGGAACAACAAGAAAAGAGAAAGAACCTGACGTCACCGCTGTCCCAATAGTGATATCTCCTCACGCAGGATACATATTTTCAGGACCTATCGCTGCTCACTCATACGTTGAATTAAACACCTATGAGAGACCTAGAACGGTGATAATAGCTGGACCAAACCACTATGGTATAGGTGCTCCAGTAGCAATAATGGTAGAAGGAGTATGGAGAACGCCTCTAGGAGAAGTAGAAATAGATACAGAGATAGCTAGAGAGCTCATGAGATACTGTAAGATACTTGAACCAGACTGGTACGCATTCATGAGAGAGCACAGTCTTGAAGTACAGTTACCATTTTTACAGTACTTCTACAATAATAGCTTCAAGATAGTTCCAATATGCATGTTCTATCAGGGAATAGATGCTGCAGAAGAGCTAGGTCGAGCCATAGCTAGAGTCATATCAGCAAGAGAACCTGGAGAGATAGTATACGTCGCATCTACAGACTGGAACCATTACGAACCTCATGAGGTGACCGTGAAAAAGGATCTGAAAGCTATAGAGAGAGTACTAGAACTAGATCTGAAAGGTTTCTACAGAGTTATATCAGAGTACTCAATATCAGTATGCGGATACGGACCTGTAGGAGCTAGCATAGTAGCTGCACGTGAGCTAGGAGTCAAGAAGGTTCGATTACTAAAACATGCAACATCGGGAGACGTGATCAAGGTTTATCCAGAGCTTTACGGAGATCTAGTATATAGTGACGAAGTTGTAGGATATGCATCTATTGCGTTCTACCTATAATGCTCTCAATAACCTTTTTTATACTCTTAACAATCTTGTAGACTCCGGACTCGACAATAACTCTACCATCACAGCTCACCTTCACTATTCTTGCTTTACCGTTAGCCTGTATCTTAAATTTATAACCATCTCTTACCTGCCACACGTCGACTATCCTCCATTCTGGGAACCTTCTTGCAACAATGATAGTTGCCGAACGTTTATCAATACAGAATGTTGCTGAGTCACTAGGCTCAATATTTACTACCTCTTCAACACTCTTAATTTCTCCTTCAAGATTTGCTATAACTTTGAAGGTTCTGAGACCAGATGAGAAGTACATTATTATCTCATCATTATGAAATTCTACTCTAAGAAACTTCAGGCTTTTCTCATCTATGTTCATTACGCTAGAGATCACTCTTCTTGCTCTATTTCTAACTGAGTGAAGAATATTCTGAAGGTTTTCAGACATTATTTAAGCTGTTCATCCGAGGATATTTATAGGAATCTCACAAGATAGGTACCTTGTTCCAATATTCTGATAAGACTTCTACCAGCTGTCTTACTGTTGTGATCTCTCTGCTCATAAATAACCTATAATGTTCTTCGATCTCTCTAACATATATCTCAAGCATAGATCTCTCATAGCTTAAATCTACTCCATACTTAACCATTGGACAAGAGTCGTCGGGACCTGTTATCTTTAATGGATAGGCCCTACAGGCCATTGGTCTTACAACATATATTGAACATTTATCATCTTCTTTTAAAAATATGCATGAATTGTCTTCTCTCTTCTTTAATTTTATTATTAAAATATTTTCAAAATATTTTCCAAGTCTTCTCTTAAGTTCTTGAATAGTTTCATAACTTATATGAACATTAAACCTCTCTGGCAAGACCTTACATAGATACTCCTCGTGCGTAAGTATCTCAAAGTATGTCGAGACCTTTTCTGGACCTTCTCCAAGATGCTTCAGTATTCTAATTACGTCAAATATGGTAATGTTTGGACTAGGTCCTTTACAACATCTTGCTCCACATTGTTTACATATCTCCTCTTTTCTTATCATTACCTCCTCTATGAACAGCTTCAACTATTTTTCTAAGTTTCTCAGGTTCTTTCTCAACCACTGTTCCTGTAACGATTATGTCTGCTCCTGCTCTAGCTATCTCGTAGGCGGTTTCTGGTTCTCTAATTCCTCCACCAACTATTAGGACACCATTATACACTTTTCTACATTTATTAACTATGTCAGGAGGTACTGGCATCCTAGCTCCACTACCTGCTTCAAGGTATAGGAATGGAAATTCTAGATATCTAGCAGCTAGGACATATGCTATGATTATCTCAGGTCGTGAGTACGGTATTACTCTTGCATTACTTACAAAACCGACTGCACCTCCATCACCAACTATGAGATATGCCAGAGGTATTGTCTCAAGATGTCTATAGGACTTGTATAATATGACTGATGCTTGCATCTGTGCATCAATTATGTAATATATGTTGGAGCTATTTAAAACAACTATAAACCATAGAGCATCAGCTTTACTACTTATAGATGATAAGTTTCCTGGAAAAAGAATTACAGGAATATTTATCTCCTTCTTAAGCTCTGATATATACTCATCAAGTAGTCTCTCGTTAACTCCAAGAGAACCTCCAACCATTATTGCAGAGGATCCAGCATTTTCTGCCTGTCTTCCAAGTTTTACGAAAGTATCTAGATCAACCTTGTCTGGGTCTAGAAGAGTCATATGTATACAGCCATATCTCTCAATTTCTCTAAGTATGTATTCACGTACTTTACTCATTCACGTAATCTAGACTACTCCTTCTCTTCACTTTCACCTTCCTCAGAAGTCTCCTCACTAGATTCCTCATATGACTGTTCTTCTTCACTGCTTAACGTAGTTAGAGATTCCTCTCCTCCCTCCTCGTAACCGGATTCTTCAGTTTCTCCAGATAGCTGTTCTAGTGTGACTATCTCTTCTTTTCTAGGCTTTATGGCACCCTCATAGTATAGGTCTACGAACTTGTTATAATAATCTACAGGTAGTAGACCTTCTACAAGCTCAAATTCTGCTTCTAGGCCACAGTTTCCACATATGACTTTCACTTTCTTCTTTTTCTTATCCTGTTTAACGTTCACTACTACGCTACCACAGTTAGGGCATGTGAAGATTTTTGGTAATCTCTTCTGTGGTCTAGCGATTAGACGTTTTCTTTTTCTTCTTCTACCCATTGTTAGTAGCTGCTTCTATATATTATAAAAACATGTCTTTAAGACGTTATGCCGGCCTCTCTAAGAAGCTCGTCTACGTCTATCTTACCGCTGTCGCTTCTGGAGACGTCTATTCCATCTTCACCATATCTGTACTGTACTATTATTCCAGAACCTCCTCTGACTGTTCCATCATATGCTACATATACGTCCTGTAGAGCGTTTATGAGTCTTCTCTGCATGTATCCTGACTGTGCTGTACGTACTGCAGTATCTACTAGGCCGTCTCTACCGCCAGCTGCGTGGAAGAAGTACTCTACTGGTGGTAGTCCCTTCCTGAAGCAGGACTTTACGAATCCTCTACATTCTGGACCTAGGTCTCCCCACATGAAGTGTGCTGTTGTTCTTCCCTCAAATCCTCTCTTGATTCTCTCTCCACGTATGCTCTGTTGTCCTATCATTGCTACCATCTGCATTATGTTGAGTATGCTTCCTCTTGCTCCAGTCTTAGCCATTATATATGCTTCACATCTCTTGTTTATGTACTTCTCAGTTATCTTCTGAGCCTCCTCTCTCAGTCTGACCAGTATCCTGTTTATGTAGTCCTCTAATGTCTCCTCCACGGTTAGTCCAGGCTCGGCCTGTAGCGTGCCTTCCTTGTACATTCTAATGTAGTTCTCGACCTCCTCCTTAGCCTTCCTATAGATCTCCTCGAGCTCCTTATAGGCCTCCTCTGGAAGTACTAGACTGTCAAGTCCCATAGTGAATCCTCTCAGATCTAGGTAACGTAGTAACATTCTGAGTATTGAGTCTATCCACTTTCTAGCAAACTCGTTACCGTACCTCTTAACTATGACATGCCATAACGAGTTCACCTGTTCAGCACCTATGGACTTCTTATCTATCACGCCAGTAGCCATGTAACCCTTCACGATGACTATGAACTCGTCAGTGTTACATGTATATGGGTCAGTACACTTCGACTTTATTGCTGTAGCCTGTACCCAGTCTAGGTCTTTTGGAAGCATCATTGAGACTACTTGTTTACCAGTCCATAGTTCTACTGGGTGCATTATTGCTGGCTCCTCTATCTCCCCCTCATATCCTGCTGCTGCAAGAAGATACATTAGCGTTCTCTTATCGATGAACGTATCCTTCTTTGTGAGCAAGTATCCTCCTGTTATATAGTCCTGTCTTGCACCTATGATAGGTCCTCCGTATCTTGGAGTTATTATATGCTTCTCAACTAGCGTTAACGTTCTTGCTTCTGCTCTAGCTTCCTCGTTCTGTGGTACGTGTAGGTTCATCTCGTCACCATCGAAGTCAGCGTTATATGGTGGACATACTGCTAGATGTAGTCTAAATGTTCTGCCTGGAAGAACCTTCACTAGGTGACCCATCATGGACATTCTATGCAGGCTTGGCTGTCTATTGAATAGGACTATGTCTCCATCAACTAGGTGTCTCTCGACTATCCATCCGGGCTCAAGCTGTTCTGCAAGCCTCTTTCTATCCTTCATATATCTTAGATCTATCCTACGTCCACCAGGCATTATGACGTAGTTTGCTCCTGGCCATATCTCAGGTCCATTTATGACTAGCTGTCTAAGCCACTCTATGTTCCACTCCGTTACTACTTCAGGTACTGTAAGTATCTTAGCTATGTCTATTGGTACACCGACCTCGTTAATGCTTAGGTTAGGGTCAGGACTTATGACTGTTCTCGCAGAGAAATCTACTCTCTTACCTGATAAGCTTCCTCTAAATCTTCCCTCCTTACCTTTGAGCCTCTGTGCTAGAGTCTTGAGAGGTCTACCGCTTCTATGTTTTGCTGGTGCTAGATTAGGTAGCTCATTATTGAAGTAGGTTGCAACATGGTACTGAAGAAGCTCCCATAGATCCTCTATCACGCTTGCAGGTGCTCCAGACTCGATAGCATTTCTCAGCTTCTCATTTGTTCTCACTATGTCGACAAGCTTATGTGTTAGATCGTCCTCGCTTCTTATACCTGTCTCAAGCTGGATAGATGGTCTAACATGTGGTGGAGGTACTGGAAGAACCTCAAGCACTGTCCACTCAGGTCTAGCATATTTTGGATCTATTCCGAGGACCTCGAGATCAGAGTCAGGAATCTTCTCTAGACGCTCTCTTATCTTTATTGGATCAAGCTTTACTAGACCACCATCCTCAAGCTCCTCATAGAAGTGGTATGGTCTCTCAAAGACTATCTTTCTCTGCTTAGCACCACAGTGAGGACACTTATCACGTTCCTGAGCCTTCTTAAGTATTCTCTTAGTTAGCATCTCTGCAATAGGTCTCCAGTGCTTTCTCAGTCTCTCAAGTCGTCTACGATACTTCTCTATCTCAGCATCCGTGAGCAGTAATCTCCCACATTCTCTGCATGTTGCTCTAAGTAGCTCATATATGTACTTTGCAAACTCGACATGTATTACAGGTCTTGCAAGCTCTATTCTTCCAAAGTGTCCGGGACACTTATCATGAGTGTTGCCACATTTCTCACATCTTGCACCAGGCTCGACAACGCCAAGTCTTCTATCCATTAGACCTCCTTTAACGGGCTGGCCAGCCTCATCGTATGTTTCTGAAGTTGTTATCTCAACGACGGACATCTTACGAATAAGGTCAGGAGATAGAATACCGAACTTTATCTCCTTTATTACCTTCAATGGAACTTCTGTCTCGAGCTCGAGATCGCGAGGAACGAAGGAGGACACAGTATCTTTTACAAGTCTAGTATCCTATTTATAAATATTTCGAGGTGCAAGATTAATAAGACTCTTAACAGATATGTATATGGGCCCTCCCGGCGTGGGTCGGGTGAGGAGGTCTATGGCCATCGATGAGCCCGACTCCTCCAAGAGGGCTCACAGGAAACCCCTTAAATATCCTGTTAACCTATACTAGTCATGTAGCTAAGGCTACCATGCATTTGAGATCAACATGTAAGGGATTGGAAGCAAAGGAGAGGATATTCAAGAACATAAAGAAGCCTGTACGTACAATATCTGGGGTAGTACCGATAGCTGTGATGACTAGGCCCTATCCATGTCCTGGAAGATGCATATACTGCCCTGGAGGAGTTGAACTATCGACGCCTAAGAGCTACATGCCAGATAGTCCAGTAGTTCTCAGAGCTGCACCACTCAACTATGATCCCTATCTTCAGACTGCGAGAAGAGTGAAAGCCTATCTTGCAATGGGTCACAAAGTATCTAAGGTAGAGGTCATTGTGATGGGTGGCTCCTTCACTGCACTTCCAGAGGATTATAGGAGATGGTTCATAGGGAACATATACAAGGCATTGAACGATTATCCTGTATGGTCCTCTGCCAGCGATAACGTTGATGTTAAGCGAGAGATGTTAAGAAATGAGAGAGCAAAAATAAGAGTGGTAGTACTGAACATAGAGACGAGGCCAGACCTCATTAATGAGAGAATTGTTGATGAGCTTCTTGACCTCGGTGTCACTAGAGTTGAGATAGGGGTACAGTCGATATATGATGATGTCCTTCGAAAAGTGAAGAGAGGACATGGTGTTAAGGAGACTATTGAGGCTACTAGGATACTTAAGGATGCTGCATATAAGGTATGTTATCACATAATGCCAGGCCTACCTGGGTCGGACCCTGATAGGGATCTAGAGATGGTGAAGACCATATTTGAAGATCCTAACTTTAGACCAGACTGTGTTAAGATATATCCGACCTTGGTCATACCTGGAACTGAGCTATATGATATGTGGAAGAGAGGAGAGTACAGGAGTTATGATCTTGATACTTGGATAGAACTGCTCGTGAAAATAATGAGCATAATTCCAAGATGGGTGAGAGTCATGAGGTTTGGTAGAGATATACCTCTTCACTGGGTAGTCGATGGACCTAGAATAGGGAATCTGAGACAAGTCGTGCTAGATGAGCTGAGTAGAAGAGGTCTACAATGTGTAGAGATCAGATGTAGAGAGGTAGGTCATAGAATGCTTGAGAATGGTAATATAATACTTCCAGAGAAGGTAGAGATAAGAAAGCTAGTATACGAGGCGTCTGGTGGAATTGAAATCTTTCTAGAAGCTGTAGACGAGAAAGACACACTCTACGGCATACTGAGACTAAGAATACCTAGCGAGAATGCTCATAGAAGAGAGATAAGGACAGGTAGGTCAGCTCTAGTAAGAGAACTTCACGTGTATGGACCGCAGGTACCAGTAGATGAGATGAACGAGATATCTACACAACATAGAGGTATAGGTCGTAGACTTCTTGAAGAAGCTGAAAAAATTGCTTTTGAAGAGTTCTCATGCTATAGAATGTTCATAATAGCTGCTGTAGGAGTTAGAGAGTATTATAGAAGACTAGGTTATCGTAAATATCCTAATAGCTTCTACATGTATAAGAACCTCAAGAAGAACAGGATCTATTGATCTCTCTATGAATCTCTGAAAGTATCTTCTCTAGTACATCTCTGAAGGAACTACATCTCACATAGTTAAGTAGATTTCTAACCTCATTTGAGTAGTATCTCACAAGATCAAGAACATCTTTCAATCCTCTCTTAGCGTAGTAGTATGCTCTTAAGAGAGTAGCTAACTTATCTGACAACCTAACTAGTATTGCCTCAATAGAGGAGGATTCTCTATATTCTAGAAAGTATGTTCCAATGTTCTTTAATATAGTTTGAGGGAAATCTTTGAAGAGCTCTTCAAGCTTTCTTAACTCTATGTTTTTAAAATCTCTTATAATTCTTCTAACATCTCCAGCAATATTTCCTATTAGAGATTCCTGTACATCATGTATAAGGCACATAGTACATACTTTATCGCAGTTTACCTTATCCATACATAATCTCCTATACTCATGACATAGTACGAGACCTATGTAGGATGTTAATAATATATGTGAACCCACGTCCTCAGCTTCACATCTATTAACTGATCTCTGTATCCATCCTATCCTTAGTAGAGAACGTAGTGTATCCACAGTTCTAAGTAATGTGATCAAGTTGTCAAGTCTCAATTCCTCATTACTTGAGCTCACGAGATGAAGTATGAAGAGGTAGAATTATGTATTACTTCTTAGTTATCTCTCAAGAGCAAAGTGATAGGAAACGTAAGATCGATTATTGAGAGTTTAGACGTGGATAAACTTAGTAGGAGAAAGCTAATAATAATTGTTAAGAGATTAACAAAAAAGTACAACATAAAGCTAAGAAAGAGATATGGTCAGCATTTTCTTATAGATCCAGCAGCTATAAGACGTATAGTAGATCAGCTGAGAGGATGTGATAAGGTTCTAGAGATAGGTCCTGGACTTGGATTATTGACATACATTATATCTCATGTATCGAGACTAGTTATTGGTGTCGAGATAGACCGGTCTTTTATGAGAATTCTTAAAGACATATGTTATTATCGTAACAATATTGATGTAGTGATAGCTGACGCATTGAAGTTTAAGATACCTAGAAGCTTTCAAGTGTTCTCTAATCTTCCCTTCTACATCACTAGCGACATCATTGTCAAGTTTGTGAGAGAGGAAGTACCAAAAGCGTTGATTACTGTGCAGAAAGAGGTAGCTAATCGTCTTGTAGCTTCTCCAGGTTCATCCGACTATGGGAGACTTAGTGTTCTTGTACAGTGTTTCTATAATGTTAGGAAGGTGTTCGTCATGAGTAGACTATCCTTCTATCCTCCTCCTGAGGTTGATGCTTGTCTTGTTCTTCTTGAGAGAAAAAGTGAGCCATGTATTTCTATAAGCAGTTTAGAAGCGTTTGAAAAGGTTACTTCTCTATTATTTTCTTTCAGGAACAAGAATGTTGAGAAGGTTCTTAGAAACTACTTAAATATTCATGTTCCTGACGACTTGAGAGGTAAGAGAGTGTTTGAGCTATCTGTCGATGATATAGTAAGCATTGTTAAGCTTGTGGTCAGCTGTGTAGAGTAAGACTTATAAGCTCACACACGGCTTTAGGCGAGGGTCATTACTGCGAACCTTAAGGAGACTATCAGAAGTGTCCTCATAGTAGGGTCGGGTCCCATAAAGATAGCTGAGGCTGCAGAGTTCGACTACTCGGGAACTCAGGCACTCAAGGCCGTGAAGGAGGAGGGAATACGTACCATACTTATAAATCCTAACGTTGCCACAATCCAGACCTCTCACATATTTGCTGACCGTGTCTACCTAGTTCCTCTTAAGGTCGAGTTTGTTGAGAAGGTTATTGAGCGTGAAAGACCTGACGGAATAATGATCGGTTTTGGTGGTCAAACAGCTCTGAGCCTCGGTGTTGAGCTTTGGAGGAGAGGTATATTGCAGAAGTATGGTGTTAAGGTTCTCGGAACGCCTATCGAGGGCATAGAGGCCGCTCTTGATCGTGATAGGTTTAAGGAACTTATGATTTCTAGAGGAATTCCAGTACCTCCTAGCAAGGCTGCGTATAGTCCTGAGGAGGCTATAGAAATAGCTAGGGAGATAGGTTTTCCAGTCATAGTTAGAGTAAGCTTCAATCTTGGTGGATCAGGATCGTTTGTCGCATGGAATCTTGAAGAGATGAGAGAACGAATATATAGAGCATTTGCTAATGCTGGTCTTGTAAAGTCTGTACTTGTGGAGAAGTATCTACATTTTTGGAAAGAGGTCGAGTACGAGATAATGCGTGATCATAAGGATAATGCGATAGCGATAGCATGTATGGAGAACATGGATCCGATGGGTGTCCATACTGGAGAATCTATAGTTGTTGCACCATGTCAGACACTTACAGATAGGGAGTATCAGCTAGGTAGGGACTTGTCCATAGCTGTTGCTAGAGCGATAGGTCTAGTAGGTGAGTGTAATGTACAGGTAGCATTATCACCTAACAGCGAGGATGCGTATGTAATAGAGACGAATCCTAGAATGTCGAGGTCAAGTGCTCTAGCAAGTAAAGCTACAGGATACCCCCTAGCATATATTGCTGCAAAACTTGCACTAGGATATACACTAGATGAGTTGCTGAACAAGGTTACTGGTAGAACTAGTGCATGCTTTGAACCAAGTCTAGACTATATTGTGGTTAAGATACCTCGCTGGGATCTACAGAAGTTCGATTACGTGGACAAGAGCATAGGTTCAGAGATGATGAGCGTTGGCGAGGTCATGGCTATTGGCAGGACCTTAGAGGAGGCTCTTCAGAAGGCTATAAGAATGCTAGATATTGGAGAACCTGGAGTAGTTGGTGGACCTACATATGATGAGGATGTGAGTCTCGAGGTCGTTATCGAGAAATTGAAGAATAGAGAGCCCTACTGGCCACTATGGGCTGCTAAGGCACTCAAGATGGGTCTCACAGTAGATGAGATATATAGGATCACTGGCATAGATAGGTTCTTCCTTAACGCTATCAAGAGGATAGTTGAAGTTTACGAGAAATTAAGACAGTACTCTGAGAACGATCTCCTCAACATGAATATCGAGCTACTGATGTTGATAGGAGAAGCTAAGAGGCTAGGTTTTTCTGATAGACAGATAGCAAAAGCATTGCATACTACTGAGAGAAGAGTAAGAGAGATCAGAAAAAAGATAATGGATCCCGTAGTAAAGCAGATAGATACATTAGCTGCTGAATGGCCAGCACAGACAAACTATCTATACATGACCTATGGAGGTGATGAGGACGATGTATCATTTCAATCTTCTAGACCTAAGATAGTTGTCCTAGGTGCAGGAGGTTTCAGAATAGGCGTGAGCGTGGAGTTCGATTGGGCTACTGTGAACTATACTTACTATGCTAGAGAACTAGGGTACGAGGTCATAGTAGTGAATTACAATCCAGAAACAGTATCAACAGACTGGGATATGAATGAGAAGCTCTACTTCGATGAGATAACTCTTGAGAGAGTGTTGGATATATATGAGAAGGAGAAGCCTCTAGGAGTTGTAACTTTTGTAGGAGGACAGATAGCTAACAACCTCGCAAAGAAGCTTGAGGACAGTAATGTACCTCTCATAGGTACTAAGGGAAGAAACGTCGATAGAGCTGAGGATAGGGAGAAGTTTAGTAAACTTCTAGATAAGCTTGGAATAAGACAGCCTCCATGGATATCTGCAAGATCTATAGAGGAGGTTCTACGATTTGCTGAGGAGGTCGGTTATCCTGTCATAGTTAGACCAAGCTATGTGCTGAGTGGATCAGCAATGGCTGTAGCCTATAGTAGAGACGAGCTTCTAAGATATCTTAAGGTAGCTACGAAGGTGTCTCCAGAACATCCTGCTGTTGTTAGTAAGTTCATTGATGAGGCTATTGAGGCTGAGATAGATGGAGTATCTGACGGTGGTAGACATACGGTGGGAATATTTAATGAACATGTCGAACATGCTGGAGTACATAGTGGAGATGCCATGATGGTCATACCAACTTTCAGGTTGAGTAGCAATATCATATCTAAGATGAGAGAAATAGCCATAACTCTTGCAAAGGAGCTTGAAATTAGAGGACCATTTAACATACAGTTCCTAGTAAAGGATGGTGAGGTATATGTGATAGAGCTTAATCTCAGAGCTAGCCGCTCAATGCCTTTTGCAAGCAAGGCTAAAGGCATAAACTTGATGGAGCTTGCAGTAAAGGCTACACTAGGCAAAGGTTTAGACATAGATGAAGAGTTTTATGAACCACCTAGCAGATGCTGGGCTGTGAAGAGCCCACAGTTCTCATGGATAAAGCTCAGAAAAGCATACCCATATCTTGGACCAGAGATGAGAAGTACTGGAGAGGTTGCTAGTCTAGGTGAGAACCTTAATGATGCACTTCTAAAATCATGGTTATCAACTACTCCAAGCAAGATTCCTGAGAAGACTATACTAGTATACACGTACTATGAGAGAGCAGGTCAACAATTAACGAAGATAGCAGACTTATTATCAAAGTATAGGTATGTCATAACCGTTGAGGACTCCTATCTAGGAGGAGGAAATAAAATAGAGGCATATCCGAGAGACAAGATCATAGATATGCTTCTTAGAGGAGATATAGACCTAGTAATAACAAGCGGATACACGCCTGATAAGGACTATAGACTGAGAAGAACTGCAATAGACTTGAACATACCAGTCATACTTCATCATGATACTGCTAAAGCACTTGCTGAAGCTCTCGCATGGTATTGGTCGGGAGGTAGCTTCACTATATATGAGATGAGCGAGTACTGGAAGCTAAGTCAGATATAGGTTCTTCTTCATCAATCAGTGTATCCCGTCCTCATCATGATTCCAAACTATCTCTAAGCCTACTCATAAGTTCCTCAAGTTCCTGAAGCTCTGTTCTAAAGAATGCTGATACTGTGGCACCCCACTTGTTCTTTACCTCATTGAGCAGTTCATATGCTTCTTCTAGTCTTTCTCTAGCCTTATCGAAGAGTAAGTTGTTTATGAGAGCTTTGACTTCTGCAGTTAGCTCGTAAAGTCTTGAAAGCTCTTCAGGCATGTGAGCTTTAACGAAGGTATGATACTCGCTTAACTGATCTCTATTATTTATGAGGTATTTTAGCACTCTCAAGGTAGCTATCCTGAGAGTATATGGATCAAGTGATAGTTCTCCAAGCTCTAATGCTATGAGAGCAGTAACATATAGTGCTACCTTGACTCTCGTCCTATTGCTTATAGGTACATGCTCTATGAAGCTTGCTATTATGGGCGATATATGTCTAGCTATGGTGTCTAGATTAGAGTACACAAAGTCTAGAAGAGTATTATGTAGATACTTCACATCGTCCATAGATGCTACAGAGCTCAGATTTTCTAGCTCTCTTCTCAGAAGCCATCCCTTAATTATCAGGTTCTCAGTCTCCTCAGGTGTAGCATAGTTTAAGAATGATCTTAGAGGAAATCTATCATACAGTGCCTGAAGCTCTTCCTCATCAGGGACTCTGTTAGAAGATGCGTACACTGTCCACGTCTTTACTGGAATTACTTTATCACCATCATATATAACTCTCTCGTTAAGTATTGATAACAACGTGTTGAGTATGGCACTGGATGCGTTAAAGATCTCGTCGAGAAGTGCAAGATCAGCTTCAACTATGCTGTTTGCATATATTCTAACTACTCTTCCTTTGAGAAGCTCAGCTATGTCTATGGGTCCTAGAATCTCCTCTAGATCTGTAAACTTTGTTAGCTGTCTATAGAACCATTTTGCGTTGAGAAGTTTAGATAAGGTGTATATTAGGGTAGTTTTTCCTGTTCCTGGAGGACCTATTAGTACATAGTTCTCTCTAGATAGGAGAGATATAAATATCCCAGTTATCTCATCCTCGAGCTTGTAGAACATGCTCTGCATCTTGACATAGGCCTCTCTAATTTTTTCAATTCTAGATCTTAGGCTCGTCTCCACATGTGATGTATGTCGTCTCTCGTTTATAGGTCTTCCACCTATACATATTACTATCACGGAAGATGTTACAAGTATCATACCTATGATCTCTACAGGAGTAATAATCATCCTATGTAGAGCATATTCAACTATTATAGCAGATACTGGTTCAAGACTGAGAGCAAACGCCACAACAGTTGGATCTAGATCCTCATGCGACATTCCTTCAAGCATATAGCATACATGAACTATAACTGCTAATAGAGCACAGAGTCCTAAAAGCTCTAACATGTTTCTCACTTTAGTCATCATAAATATTGAGAGAACACCGCTTATAGCTGCCGTGATCATGTATGTGGCAATGTTGAGAGCTTCGAAATCATTATCTTCACAAAATCTATTATAGAGCAATACATATATAGTGTAGACTACTGCTAAAGCTATTCCAGCACAGAGTCCTACTATATTGTATCTAGTTGCTCTGAATAGAAGAAAGACTCCTGCCGTATATAATGGTACTGTTACGAAGGCCATCTTACTATCATACCCATCTATGAGCATTGTAAGTATCGGATATAGCTGAGCTATGAAAGCTATAAATGCAGCATTTGTGTATCTTATGCCTACGTAGAAGAGCGTCATGCTTAGAACATTTAGGATAGATAGTATGGCACCTCTTGCAAGAACCTTCTCGTCAAGCAGTATCTTTCTACTTCGCATCTCTGCTATGCCTATCATGGTGAGTATTAGATATACTAAGAACGTGACTAATAGGTAGTTTCCCAGAGTAATAGCTAGCTCAGTGAGAGGATACGTCACTCCCCACAGTATCCCGGCCGTTATAGCATATATCACAGCACGCCTCATGATCTCACCTTCAGTAGATGCCAAGGAACGAACCGGGGAAAGCCGGATCAAGAAGTACAACTACGAACCTAATTATAAATCCTCTCTCGCATAGAGCTAAAAAACTTCAGAAGCTGAACGTTAGAAAGTGACTAAGAGAGTATTTAAGAGATCTCTCACGTATAAAGGAGTAGAAATAGAGGACACAGAAGTAGAGGCCTTTGATGGAATATTCATGAGAATCCTCGTAACAGCAGAGAGGGGTATAAAATCGAGAGATGTAGAGAGTCCATGGCTTGAAGATGATGAACTAAGATGGATAGCGTATAGAGCTACAGCAACACCAGCAATAGTTGTAGGTAGGATCGAGGCTGGAGTAGAGATGTACGTTTCTCCAGATAAAACACCAGATAGGAGAGAAGGAGTGATCATACAGTACTGGTGCAGCTATAGAGACGATATATCTTTAGAAGAACAGGTTAAGAAGTTCTGGAAGGAAGTCTCTATAAGGATTAGACAAGACATTCTCTCATGCTCGGGAGGAACCTCAAGAGTATTTAACTATCTCCCAATTGAGCTTGAGAAAGGTAAAATAGATACGTACGAGCTTGTTGGAAAATGTGGAGGAGGATACGAGAGAATAGAATTGAAGTATGATGGCAGAGAGATGATAATAGTTCCTCTTATGAGTGGATTCGACTTCGAGATTGAGAGGAAGCTTGGATATGGCATAGGTGTTGCAGGTGCTGCACTATGGGTCTTCTGTACAGACGTTAATGGATGTAGAGAAGCGTGTAGAGAAGCTGTGAAAAAGTTATATAACGTTGAAGGTTGTATAACACCATTTGGAGCATGTCCTTCAGGATCTCTTCCAGAGAACTATCCTCCTATAGGACCGCCAACCAACTACTATTACTGTCCATCTCTCAGAAACGTAATTAAGAATAGTAAGGTACCTGAAGGTGTCAGATCAATATATGAGATAGTTATTAATTGTATAAATATTGAGAGCTTGAGAAAAGCTATCAAGGAGGCTATAGATGTTCTTGTACACTATCCTGACGTTATTGCCGTATCAGCAGCAAATTATGGGGGTAAGCTAGGTAAGCTTGTTATTAAGCTTGTAGATCTATTTAGCTAGCTCACTCTGTATGAGCTTCTCTGCCTCTTCTGGACTCATCTTAGCAATGTTCCATAACTTCATTCCTTCATGTACTACATAGTTTAGTGATCTAGACTTTTGGAACCTCTTTCTAGTCTCACTCTTTATGAGGTTTCTTATGACTAGCTTCTTCAGAAACATCGAGACCCTGACTATAGATCTCTGATCTATTCGCTCTCCAGCTATCCTGAGGAGAAGTCTAGCTCTTATTGTGACTCTTCTACCCTTGCTCTCGTATATGACCTTCACGAGAGCCTGTATGAGTCTTCTCTCGAACTCCTTGTTTGAGTTATCCTTATCTTGTGAGTGATCGTTCACAATGTACTCTCCACGTGTATTGTTCTCTAGGTCTTATATTAATGTGTCGGTCCTATCTTTGCGGAAAACCTGCTACCTCGGTAATGAAGTATTTATGTACTCTAGTGTCTAGAACAAGCTCTGGATGAAAAGCGCATGCAAGCATGTTTCTCTGACGTACCATCACTACTAGCTCGCCATACTTCTCATGTCTCAACGTCGCGAGAGGTTGAGCATCGTTCCAGCATCTTATTGCTGCAGGAGCTCTTATGAATACTGCTCTGAAAGGTCTGTCTCCGATAGCAGGAATCTTTAGATCTATCTCAAAAGATTCTCTCTGTCTACCAAAGATGTTTCTTATCACGGAGATATCCATTACCGCTAGTAGAGGTTGAGAGGTCTCTCCTACAACGGCATCTCTGACCTCTCTAGCCATCATCACCATTCCAGCACATGTTCCAAGCACTGGTAAGCCATCTTCTATGCGTTCCTTAAGTCTATCTATGAGTCCTGTTTTTCGAGATAGGAAACCTATTGTTGTTGATTCTCCTCCAGGAATAGTTATGAGATCTATATTTGAGAGCTGTTCAACCTTCTTTACTAGCATTATCCTGAAACTGATGTTAAGCTCCTTTAATGCTCTCTCTAATGCATGAACATGTTCCTCAATATCTCCCTGTAATGCTAGCACACCTGCTACGAGAGTCATATCGTGTTGAAGGTATCTGGAAGGTTTTAACGTATTCTCATCAGCTATTTAAGCGGTCCTCACTGCTCAGCATACCCGTTAATCATCATGCTTTTATAATTCTACCACATCTCTTATATATGTATACTTATGACAGAGGTAGTAAGATTCGAACAATTATGGGTTGAGAAGTATCGTCCTAGGAGGATAGATGACATAATCGATCAAGATCATGTTAAGGAGAGAATAAAGGAATTCCTCAAGATTGGTGATCTTCCTCACCTACTGTTTCATGGTCCTCCTGGTGTTGGTAAGACTACTATGGCTCTTGCTATTGCTTATGA
>JAADCU010000104.1 GCA_013154355.1 Thermoproteota archaeon
ACACGAGGGAGATACTTAGAAACATAAAAACGTGGGGACATGGACATAAAATAATTAAGCTAGCAGAGAAACTAGGACTAATAGAAAGATACGAAGGATACATAAAAAGAGCAGGAAAAAGAATAAAATGCATATATAACACAATAACAGAAAAAGGAAGAAAATTCATACAAATATTCACAGCAGAAGAAGAAAACAACGAAGAAGAACCACCATAAGAAAAAACACATAAAACACACAAAAAACAAGGACACAATAGACCTCAGTCAAGATTCTCAACAAGAAAACAACAAGACATACGAAATAGAAAGAAACGAAAAGAGAGACAGGAACGCTACTGTTTTTATGTAGCGGACGCGTTACCAATAATCAGTAACGCCAGCAAAACAAAAGACACCAAAACACAAGTACACATTGTCATACCTAGTAGTAAAATATCCTGGCAATATCTCGGCATATACTGTCATCTTTTTTACATAGTTTAATCTCTGAAATTATAGTGTTAAATTGCTCATTTAAGGAACTTCCAAATAAAAATAATGATCTTTTGATTGCATTTGACGGTTTTGCATTAGCCTTATAGCGTAGTAGTCTTAATGTATACATGTTATCATTGTGTTGAAATTCTAAGTCAAATACATCCATTGAAGGTATTTCTAGAGGAATTCTCTTCTCGTTTTTTAGATACTTTATACTCAACCTCTGACATAATATTGATAATTTTCTATCAAGATTATCGATACAATCTCCATCTATTATTATATAGATTTTACATTCATTAATTCTAAATTCTTCACATACTATTTCTGGAGTATCATTCTCAAAGTATATGTAACTTATTAATAGAGGTTTCTTAAATCTATTGTGAAGTGAGTATAGTATACTACTTAAAATCAGCTCTATTGTTCCAAAAACACCGCAAGGAACTATCATTAACTTATCTGTAATATTATGCACATTTATGTGTCCTATAAAGAGAGAATCGATTATCATTCTACATATAACATGTTTTGCGTTTTTACTTATCCTTAGTATTCTGCAGAGTTCTCCAATGAGTTTAAAGAATATACTGTCACGTGTACCTTCTGTTAGTATGAGAGTAACCATCTTATACTACTTGTATAAGGTCGTAGCCTAGTCTCTCTATGTTTAATTCAGCTTCTTCTCCTGTGTAGTTGATTATTGTTATTTTTCCTGTTATATGGTCTCTTTTTATTGCTACTATATTTAAAATGTTTAGATCTTTTTCTCTCTTTGATAATGTGCGTATAAGTTCTCTTACTACTTGTATGTTATGTGTACTTAATATGATTTGTACGTTCTTCTCTGAAAATTCTACTAGTGCTTCAGAAAGTTTTCTTATTAGACCTAGGTGTAGCGTGTTTTCTGGTTCTTCTATAAGTATTGCAGAGTTTTTCTCTTGTTCTGCAACTATACAGGCAAGAATCATTGTTATGAAGCTTCTTATACCATAGCTGCATAAGTCTGACTCTATAGGTCTATCTACTCCTCGGTATTTCACTACACATTTCACTGGTTCTATTAGTGATGATCCAGGTATGAAATCTAGATCTTCTATAACCTCAATATACTTGTTAATATTTTCTCTTATTTTTCCTCTAAGTCCCTGTTCTAGAGCTAGCTTAAGTATTTTTTGCAATAGTGCTCTACCTCTCTCGATGACATCTATGAGAATGGGACACACCTTTGTGTTAAATCGTGTTCCTACTACTGATGTTAGTGAACCATAACGGTGGGAGACCGCTAATGCTAAGTTTTTAACTTCATTATTCATAAGAGTACATAGGTAAAGAGTATCATACATAGGGCTTGAAGAATATACTTCAAGCTTTCTTTCAATATCTTTCTCAAGATCTTTTCAGCAAGAGAGAACTCTTCTAAACGTATTAGCTGAACAAGCTCCATACTTAACATGGTCATTAATCTAGCTATTCTCTCTAGTCTCTGTAATCTTCTCCTCATTCTTACAAATTCTTTTCTAAGTCTCATTAATCTCTCATTTAAGTTCTTAACAATTTCAATACCATATTTCTCGATATTCTTTCTAAGAACTTCCTCATAAGGTGTTGCCAAGATTGTGATCTTCTCTCTTTCACCTTGGTGATCTATGTCAAGCTCTATCTCGAGATTATCACTACCTTTAAATACTAAGTTACGTAAAGATAAGTACTTTCGGGATAATATGTTTATTGCTGAGGTTCTCGTGATAGGATCCATAAATCCCTGTGTAGCAGATGCTGCAAGATAAGTTGCTTCAAGTATTGAACTTTTTCCAGATTCATTTTTCTATGAGTACTGTTATTTTTGATAAACTTATTGGTTCGTCTAGTTCTCTTATTCCTTTGAAATTTCTAATGTTTATAGTCTTCAGCATCGTTGATTCTACCTTGATAGTATGTTCATTATTATTCTACTTTTGGTTTTACTTCTCTTATCTGTCTTTCTATTCTTCTGATCTTGTTTTGTAGTAGAACTATTCTTGAGTCTAGGCTCTCGTCTACCTGCTCGAATCTCTCCGTGTCTCTATTTAGCTCGTTTAGTAGCTTTTTTGTCCATTCTTTTACTTCTTCATGTCTTAGCATTCCTTCTCTACCTATCTTATATACTGAGTATCCTAGACTCATGTAGCTTTTCACCTCTATGAAATGTGGATTAGCTTTCTTTATCAGTTCTGCAAATTCTGGTACATAATTATCATCAGTATTCACACCTTTAATCAATGTTAATCTTATTACTGTCCTAGTTCTCGTTGTTGAGAGAAGTTCTAGACTTCTATTAAAATCTCTCCAAGCAGTCTCTCTTCTAAGTATCGGCACATGAATCTTATAGTATAGTTCCTCGTTTGGTGCTGTAAGTGATAGATATAGCTGTGTTGGTAATGCATCCTCTCTATTCATTCTCTCGATCATCTCTGGAACTCTACCATTAGTCACGACAAAGATAGATCTTATGTTTGTGTCCTCCCTAAGCTTAAGTATTAGCTCGGGAAGCTTAGGGTATAGACAAGGTTCTCCAGAGAGAGATATTGCCCAGTGTGTTGGTCTCAGAGCCTCTTCAACTCTCTCACGAGTACATTTAGGATGACCAAAATATCCTGATAATAGTCTTCTCCTCTCCTTTAGTATTCCTTCAATTATGTCTTCAGGATCATAGACCTCGTCTGGTCTAGGCATGTAGTAGTCATATGATTCTGCTGGTCTCCAACAGTATATGCACTTGTTTAAACATATCATCCCAAGTGGAGACATCTCTACACACCTATGAGACCCACCCCATGGTGCTCCATAAAACTTCACCTTGTAACAGCTTCGAAGCTCTGTTAATGCACGTTTAGTCCAATGACAGAGCTCTACAGTAGCATGTTTATATACTCCATATCCAGCCTTTCTAAGACTCTTCTCAAATTCAGGACTTATCACTATCTTTCCATTCTCATCAAATATGTGATAACGCAGTTGAAGGCTCTCTACACTCATGAGATAGTTAAGGGAGCACTCTCTTAAATATCTGCCCTTAGATAAGTAAGAGATGTACAGAGGCTACATAGCTCCTAAAATATATTTTAAATGTACACTATGTGGAGAATGTTGTAAAAGATATTGGATACCTATAACTCATGTCGACCTGTTAAGAATATATAAGAAACTTAACATAGATCCTTTAAGTTTTATAACATTTTTTAGAAAAGATCTCACAACGGGATGGGACTATCCTGAGATACTTCTTGAAGATGGAGAATACTACATGATTCTCTCAAAAAGACCTGATGGATCCTGCATATTCAATAGATATGTTGGTGACAGACTTATATGCAAGATTCATGAAATAAAGCCATTAGTCTGCAGATTTTACCCGTTCATATACTGGATAGATGATGACATAGTGAAGTTCGAAGTTCTAGATAAAGCAGTAGGATTCTGCCCAGGACTTGGCCAAGGACCTCCACATGACTTCGAGGTAGAGTATAGAGCTGTTATAGAGATCAGGAAGGCAAAGGAGGAGTATAGGAGACTTGTCGAGAGGTGGAATAAGCTAGTAGAGAGAGGAGTTGTAGATCCCTCTCCTGAAAGATTTATCAGATTCCTACTTAATGCATGTCTAGATGAAGTTTAGGGCTAGTACTATCACTATGAATATTATTGAGATTATGATAAGCATCTTAGGATCAACCTTTATCTTCTCGTACTCCTTAGCCTCTGGAAACTTGAGCAGTCCAGCTGCTATGAGTGGAAGAGTCATGTCTCGAAGTCTTCTTCTACGTTTCTTCTTTGCTTCTTGACCCTGTCTCGATGATGATGATGACATTACTCTTTGTCCGTTTCTGAGCTTATTAAGCCTTGTGTCTCTAGTCTATCTTCTCTTCCTCTTGGAGGTCTAATAAGTGAGTTTCCATATGGATCTTCTAGTATGAGTGTGAATGGTTTTTCTCCACGTAGTGCCTTTCTAACGTTCTCTATGAATTCTCTTATCTTGCTCTTCTCCTCTTCAGATTCTGATAGTACTAGCATTCTTTCTGCTAGATCTAGCACCTTGTATAGTAGTCCTTCGACTGTTGTTATAAATGCTTCAGCTGCTATTCCTGGATCTATGCTGAATCCTAGGTCTGGACTTCTTATTCTACAGGTCTTTGATCTGAACACCATTGTCTCTGTTACGTCACGTTCATCCTTTATATCGTACTTATATGTCTTCCACTTCTTCTCTTCTAGATACTGAAGATCTACATGTCTATATCCGCAGTTGCTACACCTGTACGAGTATAGTATGACGTTTCCGAATGACGGTATCTCGTATAATAGTTCTGCCACCTCTAGACTATTCGCTCCACATATTGGACATTTCTCAACTCCTCTATACAGTACTTTTCCAAAAGAAGATTCTGCCATCATGTAAGAATGATCTGAGGGATTAATAAGACAGACGCAACATTTTAATTAGAGGAACATGTTGAAGAGATATCATGCTTAGGTTAAGTAGAAGAACCATATTCATAATCATTCTCGTACTCGCCATACTTTTCTACTCTCTATCAGCATATGGAATATGGAGCGTTACCTTGATACCTGACGTGATAAGACAGCAGCTGACTACTACACAGTTAACACAGATATATACGATGTATACCATATGTGTAGTTCTCACAACAGCTCTAGGAATAGTCACCTATCTCCTAGTTGAGAGAACAAAAGCTCCCACCGGGGGGAGGCCAAGAAAAGCATATGCCGTACCTGCTGCCTCTACAGCTATACTAGTAGCAGCATTTATAATACTCTTGATAGCTTGTATAACATCATACTACTATCTAGCACAGGTTACAGCACCACTATCACCATAGGCACGTGATGAAGACTTCGGCTACCTGACAGATGAGGAGTATCACCCATGCTGAACAATACTATAAAATGATGAACACGCTCTATACTGATCACTGATGAAGCGTCTACTCGCTGAGAGCTTGTGAAACTTACGAAACACTTAATAGATATTACATATCGATCATAGACTTATGAAGACCACTATCAACAGACTTGCTGAGAATTATGATAACACGTACGTAAATGCTCCTAGAGATATCTCTCACAACGATGAGTAATAGTTAACATAATCCTACTTATGTCCTCAGATAAGACTAATAACATACTACTTCTGATTATACGTTTTCTTAGAATATTCTTCCTATTCTGCTATCTAAGATGGGCTCTTCTCATAGATCTAGTATCAGGACTTAGCTCAGACATTGCTAGCCTAGTTCTATTAATAATCTACATAGTAAACCCTGCTGCTCTCCTCGTAGGAGGAATCGTAGCAGATAAGTTTGTTAGGAAACTTACACTCTTACTAGGCGCAATATTCTCACATTAGGCTTTCTACTATTATAAGCACGATTGCCTTAGTTACTTTCATGATAGTTCTTTTTGTTCTAGAAGATCTTGATGATGCAGCAACATACGCTATCTTAGCAGAATCAGACTCAGAGAAACAATATGAGCAATGACATGTCTATCACTTGTACTACTGTTACAGGGTGTATATCTGATACTCTAGAGGAACATTGTATAGTATAACTTATGCGTCAAGCTACATATATGGGCTTGGAGCTGTGATCGGGGGCTATGTATACTCTATAAATCCAAACCTCACATATCCTACAGCTGTATCTATAATGGTTAGAACAGTTATCTCTCTAACAAAGGTGTGAGAAGTACTATATCTTAGGTTGATGAGTCTTTTACTCGTTTCTCTCCTCTATCTGTGCTATGGTCTGTTCCTGTCTTTCCTCCTCTTCGGATTCTTCAAGTCTTGTCTTTATTATTCTAACGAACTCTGTAATAGCTTCTCTGAGTTGTCTAACCTCTCTTACTAGCTCTTCTAGCTGAGGAATTTCTACTACTAGTCTTATATCTCTTATTGTTGCGTATCTGTTATCTGTTGCTTGTGTTTGTTGGTTCTCTTCTCTCTGTCTCGTCTTTTTCAATTCCATTAAGAGCTCTGTCAGGTCCTTCTTCTTGCGCGGCATGAACATCAGGTTGTTCTTTCTGCAGACGTTGATATATGTTAAACGGTTAAAATATTGTTCTAAGTCTAAATATGTATGAGAAATATCGTGGTTATCTACGATGATGCGTTTCTGAAACATACACCACCAAAGTATCACTGTGAGAGCCCTGCTAGAGTTAAAGCTATAATGGACTGTTTAAGAACGTTTCTTCCTGAAGATCTTCTTGTAAAACCTAGATACGCAAGTCCTGAAGATCTGTACATGATCCATGATAAGAGGTATGTTGACCTCATGATGAAGCTCTTCGAGGAAGGTGGACTATCATACATAGATGGTGATACATACATATCTCCAGGAACTAGAGATGCAGCACTAGCAGCTGCTGGATCAGCTATGACAGGCGTAGACCTCATACTCAGCGGTGAGACACGATGCTTCTATGCTCCTGTGAGACCTCCAGGACATCATGCTGGTACTGCAGGTAGAGCATTATCTGCACCTACACAAGGATTCTGCATATTTAACAATATTGCACTTGGTGCAGAGTACGCTACTAGGAGAGGTGCTAGAAGAGTTGCAATAGTAGATATAGATGCTCATCATGGAAATGGTACTCAAGAAATATTTTACCATACTAGCAAGGTCCTCTACATAAGTCTTCATCAAGATCCATTAACACTATATCCAGGTACAGGATTTATTCATGAGGTCGGTATTGGAGATGGTGAAGGATATAATATAAACATACCTCTACCACCAGGTTCAGGAGATGATGTGTATCTTGAAGCTATGGATAGCATAATAATGCCAGTACTAGAACAGTATAGGCCAGACATAGTTCTAGTATCACTAGGATTTGATGCACATATAAACGATCCATTAACACAGCTTGAAGCATCATTAAATACTTATGAGAACATGTATCTCATAGTGAAGAGCCTCATAGATAAGGGCAAATTGAAAGGTGGTGGATTCCTGCTCGAGGGAGGATATGATACTGGAGTACTTGCTAAAGGCAGCGAGATACTAGTTAAGCTTTTCTTAGGAAAAGAGTATAAGATAGGTGAAGATAAAACAGAGAGCGGACTTAACACTAAGTCTAGAGCTAGAAAAGTCATAAAAGAAGTAATAGAAACTCACTCCAGGTACTGGAACCTGAAGTAGACCTATTAGAGAACAGTTAAAAAAGGATCTACATCTTCACTACATGAAATGAAGATAGATAAGAGATGTCTACTATGTCCAGTAGGACCAAGAGAGTGTGTACGAAGAATAATAGAGAAATACTGGCTCAGACCTAGAAAGCTCAGACCTGGACATCCATGGACTATAGAGTGGTGCCCATATTTGAGAGGATTTCGCCCAGAACAAGTACAACAGAAGGTAGAGAGCTAGGAAAGAGAGCTATTGGAATACTATCTCTACTATTCATAACGATTCTCTGGGGATCATCTTTTCCTATAATAAAGATAGTTGTCTCGTATGTTAACAGTTTCTGCTATATCTTTTATAGGAATCTTATTGCGTTACTTATCTTATCACCATATATCTTTTATAAATTTCTTAAGAAGATGATTGAGAAAAGGTTAATTAGAGATGGTCTAATAACAGGACTTGTCTATACTTCAGCTCTCTGGTTACAAGGTTGGGGTACAGAATATACTTCTGCTACATGTTCAGCATTTATAACAGGGCTCAACGTAGTTTTTGTGCATTTGTATACTATATTGTTTGAGAAGAAGTATAGTAGAATGTTAATACTTGAGCTTGCTCTATCAGTATCTGGGCTTTACCTGATAACTAAGCCTAGCGGCGGAGCACTGATGGGAAATATGATAGTTCTCGTAAGTTCTATTCTCTGGGCAGTACAGGTCATACTGATCTCAAGGTATGCTCCAGCTGATCCTATAACATTTACATATTTTGAGCTAGTTCCCTCATTATTATACCTAGTACCTACATTATTGACAGGAGAGCTACTTATAGTAAATAGAGAAGTAGTAATGGGATTAATATATCTAGCACTGACGTGTACAGTAATAGCATTTACATTACAAGCATATGGACAACGATATGTTAGTCCAGAGGTAGCAGCAATAATATACCTTCTAGAACCAGTAGTAGCTACAGTATTCTCATATATGATACTAGGAGAAAAATTAGACATTATGCAGCTAATAGGAGCTGTCATGATCATATTATCAATAACTCTTGCAACAATAGAGAACACATATATCTCCGAGAGAAGGATCTCAAAAAGGATGATGAATACCTGATGATCGGAGTAATGAAGAATCGGCTTGGAACTGATCGACTTTGTAAGCCATATATCTAATATCTTAGAAGGCATAGGATGATCATTGTCTCTTTGGCGCCGGGGGTGGGATTTGAACCCACGCCCCCTGTACGGGGACGGGCTTAGCAGGCCCGCGCCTTGGGCCTGGCTCGGCCACCCC